>JAPUJD010000120.1 GCA_027296385.1 Acidobacteriota bacterium
GTCCAGGGAGCCCCTGCGGCCTCGAGCTCCGCCTTCAACGCCGGTAGTGCTCGATCCAGCACGTCCGCCAGCTCCGCAGCCAGAACTGTGAACTGCTCCTGCGCCAGCTCGACGTTGCGGCGCTGGGTTGCGGTCGCGGCCTGTCGGGTATCCCAGTGGCCGCTGGCCACCTGTCCTACGCGGCGATCGATCGACGGCACTGAGGCCTCGTTCCGGTCGCCCCGGATACGGTCGCCGAGAAGCCGCAGCCGCAGGTCATCGAGAGTCGCTCGAATCTCGGCTAGCCGCTCGAACAGACTCGGCGAGGCCGCGGGCGTCTCGACGAGCGTCGCTTCGATGTGTCGCAGTTGATCTTCAGTCGTGCGGATGTCGCGGCCGGCAGCGCGTACCTCGCGCAAGAGCTCGGCAGTGGTTCGTTGAAAGGCGGCTACCGCCGCGAAGTCGGGTGCCGGCCGCGACGATCCCGGCACCGGCTTGACCTCGAACCTTTGGCGCTCGCCGAGCGTCTCGACCGAGTCGCCATGAACGAGATCCATCTCGACGGTGTAGCTTCCCGGGCCCGCGAACGGACCCTGGCGCTCGCCGGCCCACGGCGGACGGAAACCGGGCGACTCGAGCTCTACCGGATCGGGTGGCTGCCGCCTCAGGTCCCAGCTGATCCGATGGATTCCCGAGCTGGCCTTCCCCTCGAGGCGCCGCACCGGCTGCCCCGTGGCGTCCCGCACCGTAAGTAGGATTTGAGGCTCGTCTTCGAGGTCTTCCGCTCGCAGATTGTCCCAGCCGGGGAACGGTATGTCGTCACCGGCCTCGGCGAGCTCACGCTCGCGCTCGCGCCTCAGATCACGCATCGTCTTGGGCGTCTCTTTGAGGTAGTAGGTGAAGACAGCGCCGTAGGGGGGATTCGGGGAGTCGAAGTCGGTGCTGCCCTGCCCCGGCTTGCCGGCGGCCTGCATGGGCACCAAGGGCACGTACCACCAGGCATCGCGCACCGGAAAGAGCACAGCGTCCTCTTCGAGTGCTCCGGCGGCGATCGCGCGCAGGGGAGAGTAGTCGTCGAGGATGTAGAAGCCGCGGCCGAAGGTGGCTCCGACCAGATCATCGTCGCGGCGCTGGATCTCGATGTCGCGGAAGGCAATCGTCGGCACGCCGTCGGCGAGCTCGATCCAATGGTCGCCACCGTCGGGGGAGAAGAACAGTCCGAACTCGGCGCCGACGAAGAGCAGATCGCCCTCGACGTGATCTTGGTCCACGGCCCAGAGAATGGTTCCGTCCGGCAGGTCGCCGGCGCGCGATTGCCACGACCGGCCGCGGTCGAGGCTCTCAAAGATCAACGGCGAGTAGACACCTTGCTTGTGGGCGTCGATCACGGCGAAGACCGCGTCGGCGTCGTGCAAAGAGGCAAGGAGATCATTGACGAAGGCGAGCTCCGGCACCCCGGGGAGTGCTCCGGCGCGGCGCCAGCTGGCGCCGCCGTCCTCGGTCACCTGAATCAGGCCGTCGTCGCTGCCGGTGTAGATCAGCTGCTCATCGAGCGGCGACTCCGCGATTGTCGTGATCGTGCCGTAGAGCGACATGGCGCCGTTGTCGTAGAGGGCGTCGACGCTGCGCACCCGGCCGTCGATCGGCAGCTCGTAGCGGTTGCGATCGCGGGTCAGGTCGCCGCTCACGGCCGTCCACGAGTCGCCGCGGTCGTCGCTGCGCCACAGACGCTGCGAGGCG
Organism: Acidobacteriota bacterium; assembly: GCA_027296385.1. Classification (GTDB taxonomy): domain Bacteria; phylum Acidobacteriota; class Thermoanaerobaculia; order Multivoradales; family JAHEKO01; genus CALZKB01. Next base: position 1,720 of record JAPUJD010000120.1, read on the forward strand.
AAGTAGAGTCGGCTCGCTGAGTGCGGGCTGGTGCGGACTGGGGCATCCCAGTTGAAGCGCTCCGGCGGCTCGCCGGGCCCGGTCTGCGGCTGGATATCGAGTGCCTCCTCGCTGCGCCGGTCGTAGCGATTGAGCCGCCCTCCCTGCCATTCTACGTACAGCAGGTTCGGGTCTTCGGTATCGAACTGCGACGAGTAGCCGTCCGCGCCCAAGGGCACGTACCAATCCTGGTTGCGGATGCCCTCGACGCTGTTGGTGCGCGACGGGCCGAAGAGCGTGCCGAGGTCCTGGGCTCCGCCGAGGATGTTGTAGAACGGCTCGCTCGAGTCGAGGTCGAGCTTGTAAAACTGCGAGATCGGCAGCGTTCGGGTGTGTCGCCAGCTCACACCGTGGTCGAAGGTCTCGTAGAGGCCGGCGTCGGTACCGGCGAGAAGGTGATCGGGGTTCTCGGGGTCGATCACCAGGGCGTGGTTGTCGCTGTGCTTCTCGCGGCCGTTGCCCACGATCTCGAAGTTGACGCCGCCGTCGTCGGTGACGTGGAGGAAGACGTCCATTTGATACACGCGGTCGACGTCGCTCGGCGAGGCGTAGATCTCCTGGTAGTAGTGGGGACCGGTGCCGTTCGAGATGTAGCTGTTGCGCTTCTCCCAGCTCGCGCCTCGATCGCGCGAACGATAAAAGCCACGCTCCTCCTCGTCCGCCTCGATCGTCGCGTAGACCACGTCGGGGTCGGCCGGCGAGATCGCGAGGCCGATCTTGCCCATGTCGCCCTCGGGGAGCCCTCGGTCCAGTCGTTGCCAGCTGGCGCCGCCATCCTCCGACTTGTGGATTCCCGACCCCGGCCCGCCGGCGAGGTGTGACCAGATCTTGCGTCGCCGCTCGTAGGTGGCGGCATAGAGCACGTCGGGATTGCGCGGATCCATCTCGAGGCTGGTGACGCCGGCGTCGCCGTCGACTGACAGCACGAGCTCCCAGGTCTCGCCGCCGTCAACGGTCTTGTAGAGACCGCGCTCGCCGCCCGAGGACCACAGCGGCCCCTCGGCGGCGACGTAGACCACGTCACCGTCGCGCGGGTCGACTACGATCCTGCTGATGTGCTCGGAGTGCTCCAGGCCCATCCGCTGCCAGCTCTCGCCGCCGTCGCTGCTCTTGTAGACGCCGTCGCCCCAGCCGACATGGCGGCCGCTGACGTTCTCGCCGGTTCCGACCCAGACTACCTGCGGATTCGTCGGCTCGAGGGTGACGCAGCCGATCGAGTAGGAGGGCGGATCGTCGAAGAGCGGTCGCCAGGTGATGCCCGCGTTCTCCGTCTTCCAGACGCCTCCCGAGCCGACTGCCAGGAACCAGGTGCTCGTGTCCTGCGGGTCGATCGCGATGTCGGCGATCCGACCGCCCATCAGCGCCGGGCCGATTCCTCGCAGGGTGAGACCCTTCAGGGCGTCGGCAGTGATCGCGGCATCCTCGCTCGCTGGCGCAGCGGCCAGCCCGTGCTGGGCGGTCAGCGAGGTGAGGGAGGTGAGGATCCAGGCAGCGGCCAGGCTCGTGGCGAATCGTCGCACGGCATCTCCTTTCCAGGCGAGAAGAAGCGCCAAGCCTACTGCACCGCGGTCCGGGAGCCGATCTGAGTCCGTCTGGCAAGGGCCCTTAGCCGTCCACGGCGATCGCCGGAACTGAGATGGTCGAGGCCGCAGCTCGTGTAGTGCAGTAGGATGATACCGGTTCCTCGCGAGCCCCCGCCGGAGCTTCCTTGAGGAGATCGGGTGGGAGTCGACCGAGACGTGCTAGCCGCGGAATAGAGCGATGCTTTCCGGTGTCGCAAGGGTGGCCGGATCGAGCGCGAACATGATCGTCCACCACTTTCCGCGACCTTGTCCACCCGCCGGATGGCCGAACCTGGTGATCCACGCCCGTGGGCGAGGTATCGAGTACGCGGAACATGAAGCTCCGCTCTCGATCAAGTGCGTGTTCCAAGGCCAGGAGGAGCACGAGGTCGGTGGGATCCGCTACGTTGTAGACGAGGACAGCTACCTGCTCTTGAACCACGGCCAGCGCTACTCGAGTCGCGTCAGTTGGGAGCAGGAAACAGAGACTTTCTCGGTCTTCTTCGAACGGGACTTCACCGAACAAGCACTGCGGAGCTGGCTGGATACGCCGGATCGTCTGCTGGAGGACCCGCAGGCCGGAAGCATGCTCTCCGTCGACTTCGTCGAATCGCTCTATCCGCGGGATCCAGCGCTGTCGCAGCATCTCCTCGAGATTCGCCAGGAGAGCGACGCTGGCATCGCGGACGGACCTTGGCTCGATGAGCTTCTTCATGCCCTGCTCGGCCACTTGCTGAACCGGCACGCCGACCTCCTGCGGCGGATCGAGGCGCTGCCTGCCGTTCGACGAGCCACTCGAATAGAGCAGTACCGTCGCCTCCGTAGAGCCCGGGACTTCATCGACGCCAACCTGGCGGGTGAGCTCCGGTTGGCTGAGATCGCTCGAATCGCGTGCCTTTCGCCGTACCACCTCCTACGCCTATTCAAGGGGGCTTTCGGCCAGACGCCGCACCAGTACGCGACCCACAGACGGCTACGGCGGGCGCGAGAACTGGTCGTGAATTCCGACCTGTCCATCTCGGAGATCTGTTACCACGTCGGCTACGAGAGCCTCGGCTCCTTCAGCTATCGCTTCAAACGACAGTTTGGTGCCTCGCCCAGGCAGCTCCGTTCCAGGCACAGCGCGACCTGAGCTAAAAGAGCAAGATCGAATAAGACTTGCGCTGTCCGCACACCGTAGTCTCGGCATGCGGCCTTGGCCGCACATTGCTCGACTGAACGACTCGCACCACCGGAACGGACGGAGCCCGAGATGAAGACCATCACACTTGCACTGTCGCTCGCCTCCTTGGTTGCCCTCCCGGCCTTCTCTGAGGAAACAGCTGACCTGGAGGGGAGGACTCAGCTGATGCGCGTTATCGAGAGCGGGCTCGAAGCGGGAGCACTGGACGAGGCGGAGTCTGCCATGGCGGACTTCCGGCGGCGCTATCCGGCCGC
>JAPUJD010000121.1 GCA_027296385.1 Acidobacteriota bacterium
GCGCAAAAGAGCTGGCGCGTCGCCCGCTACATGGCAGAGCGCGGACTGTCCACTCCGGAGCCTCTGCTCCTGATCGAGTCGGACGAACCGGACGGTCCATCGCTCTTTGTCTCACGGCGCGTCAGCGGCGGTTTCGAGTCGCGCTACTTCTTCCGTGCGCTCAACGCCGGCGACGAGGCCGAGAAGTTCCCCCTGGTAGACGTCGACGAGCTTCTCCGGTCCCTGGGCCGAAGTCTGCGCCGGATGCACGAGGCCGGCATCTGGCATCGCGACGTCTCGGTCGGTAATCTTATCGTCTCCTACGCCAATGGCGACCGGCCGGACATCTATATCGTCGACTTGAACCGTGCCCGTATCGGTCAAGCGTTGGGGGTCCAGCGTCGCACCCGCGACCTATGCCGGCTACGGATCTTCAAGCCCGAGCATCAGGACACTTTCCTGCGGGCCTATTGGGGAGAGCGCAGTCACGGATTTTCGTTCAAGCGGGGCCTCTACCGTCTCTACCACGAGGCCTTTCTGCTGCGGAATCGAGCCAAGGCCTGGCTCCGCTCGCCTTTCTCCGGACTCAGGCCGCGCCACGCCTACGCTCACATTCCGCCGGCGTCCGAGAATGCCGCGACCCGCGATCGAGTGGCCTGGGACCACCTGTCGGACCAGCCACATCAACACGCCAGCCGTCTTCAGCGTGCCGGCGTTCGGCTGGCCGACGTCGGCGCCCATGCGCGCGAGCTGAGTGCTTGCGTCGCCGCCCTGCCGCGGATCGGGCGACGCTACCGCCAACTACGAAGCGCGTCCCGCGCGATTGAGGTGCCCTTGACCGGCATCGGCGTAGCGCTGCGGCCGTGGCCCGAGGCGCCCGAGGCTCTCCTCGACGCGCTCGAGGAGCTCGGACTACGCCGGGTCCTCATCCGCCTCCACCCGTGGGCCGACCGGCACGACGAGGAGGAGAGCCTGGCTCGCGAACTCGTCGCTCGAGGCTACGAGCTCGCCTTCACCTTGCCACAGGATCGCCAGCTCGTGCGCGACACAGGCCGCTGGCGTGCCGCTCTGGACGAGCTCGCCGAGCGTTTTACGCCGCTGGGCCGCTACTTCCAGATCGGCCAGGCGATCAATCGCAGCAAGTGGGGGCTCTGGCGCTACGACGAATACGAAACCCTCCTCGCAGCGGCGCGCGAGGCCTTCGCGCCCTATCCCGACGCTAGATTGCTGGGGCCCGCTGTTATTGATTTCGAGCTCTACGCCACGGCGGCGGTGCTCAACATGCGCTGGCGCGCCGGCCTAAAGCTCGATGGCGTTGCGAGCTTGCTTTACGTCGATCGACGCGGTGCGCCGGAGAACCGCCAACTCGGGCTCGACACGGTCGCCAAGGTCACCTTGCTCAAGGCGATCGCCGACACCGCCCGCAACAGCGCGGCAGAGAGCTGGATTACCGAGGTCAACTGGCCGTTGTGGCAGGGGCCTCATTCTCCGGCCGGGCGAGGGGTCTCGGTCGACGAGGAGACCCAGGCTGACTATCTGGTGCGTTTCTACCTCCTGGCTCTCGGCAGCGGCATGGTGGATCGCATCTACTGGTGGCAGTTGGTGGCGCGGGGCTACGGCCTCGTCGAGCCGGGGCAAGACGGCAGGCTGCGGCGCCGACCGAGCCACAGAGCCCTGGCGACCCTCGCCCATGTATTGCTGGGTGCACGCTTCGTCGGCGCTCTGCCGACGCCCGCTGGTGCCATGCTCTACGATTTCAGGGACCCCGGCGACCGGCGCTGGGTCGTCGGCTGGTCGAGCACCGGGCCGCAACGCCTCGAGCTGCCGGCGCATCCGGTAGAGGCGCGCTCCCGCGACGGAGCGCAAGAGCCGCCGCCCGCGCGCAATGAGGTCGAGCTCTCGGGCTCGCCGCGCTACTTCGCCCTCGACGATTGACCGTCGCGGTGTCTGTGGAGACACTACATCGGTCAGTCGTAGTCGAATGGGCTCGGCGGCGGTCCGTCGTCGGGATCGTCAGCGGCGCGCTCCAGAGCCTGTCGAAACTTTTCCTCGAGCAAACGATCACGGTCCTCGTGAGCGGTAAGCTCGCGGGCGAACACAGCTTCGGCTTGGGCCTTGCCCTTGTCGAGGTCCTCCAGCAGCTCCTCGAACGCCTTGCCACCCGCCGGCGCTTGTTGCGGCCTTTGGTGAAAGAGCACTTCGCCGGTAGCTGCGTCGATCACCAAGTGGCTCGAACAATCCGGGCAACGAAGGGTCAGTTGATCCAGCTTGCTCACACCAATATTCTAGCTCACCGCTTCGAGCCCCCGCCTTGACACCGTTTCAGCCCTGGGTTACAAAGCTAACTTCCCTGTAGTGTGCGAAACGAAACTGGCAAAACGGAGGCAGACACGATGAAACGAGCCCTGTCAGTACTGATCCTTGCCACCGTCGGGTGGGTCGGGTGCGCCAAGGAGACCTCGATCACCATCGGCGCCGTCCTGCCGTTGACCGGCGAGGCTCAGGTGTATGGCCGGTCGATCCAGAAGGGTGTCGAGCTCGCTTTCGAGAACCTCGTTGCCGGGGAGTCAGAGTTCCAGTATTCACTGTCGGTCGTGGATTCCCAAAGCGATCCGGCAAGAGGTGCTGAGCTAGTCGAGCAGCTCTACGGCGACGGAGCCTTCGCCATCATTGGCGGTGTGACCACCGCCGAGGCGCTCGAATGCGTTTCGATCGCCGACGAGTACGATCGCGTGCTGCTCTCGCCGTCGGCCTCGACGCCACAGTTGACGGGTATCTCCAAGTACTTCTACCGCGTGTTCGTTTCCGACGCCCGCGAAGGCACCACGATGGCGAACTTCGCCACCCAGAAGCTGAAGGCTTCGAGCGTCGTCATCCTGGCCAAGGAGGATCCGTTTGCCCAGGGCAACCGTGAGGTCTTCGAGAAAAACTTCGTGCGCCAGGGCGGCGAGATCCTGGACAAGATCCTCTTCCCGGACGCTAGCGCCGATTTCAGCGGCCTCATCGAGCGCGTCATGACACTCGAGCCCGACGCGGTTTACCTCGCGGCCTACGCCGGCGCGACCTCACAGCTGATCCAAGAGCTGCGGCGGCAGAAGTTCAAGGGCTACATCCTCGCCACGGCAGCCTTTGCCGCACCCGAGATCATCGAGCGCGTCGGTGCACCGGCCGAGGGCGTCTTCCTGACCCAGGCCGGCTTCGACACCAAGAGCGAAGAGCCGCACATCAAGCAGTTCGTCGACGGCTACCGCAGCAAGTACGGACTCACCCCCGACCTCTACGCCGCTCACGGCTACGACTCGGTCATGGTGCTCTCGGCCGGCATTTCGCAGTCCGGCGGCGAGTACGCCAGCGAGCTGTGGAGCGGGCTGCGCGCCCTGCGCGACTACCTCGGCGTGACCGGCACCCTGCAGTTCGACGAGCGCGGCGACGTGCAGAAGTTCCCTCGCGTCTTCGTGGTCAACGAGGGTCGGTTGGTCGACTACAACAAAGAGATCGAGCGACGGCGCAAGGAGATCATGAAGCGGTTGCGCGATCTCGAAGAGAGACAGCGCTCCAACCGTTAGTTCACGCAACGAGCTCGACCGCGGTCGCTTCGCCACAGCCATGCTCGAGTCCACTCTTCGCTTGCTGCGTTTTCGCGGACTGCTGGTAACGCTCGTTCAACGTGAGCTGAAGGCGCGCTACCGAGGTTCCGTGCTCGGTTTCCTCTGGTCGCTCGTCACCCCGCTCATTCTGCTCGCCGTCTACACTTTCGTCTTCAGCTTCATCTTCCGGCCCAGGGTGGCCGGCGCCGAGCCCTATCCGCTGTTTCTGATGTGCGGTCTCTTTCCCTGGGTATGGATTGCGACCTCCTTGCAGGAAGGCACCGTCTCGCTGACCGCCAGTGCCGGCTTGATTCGCAAGGCGGTCTTCCCAACTGAGGTTCTGCCAATAGTCGCGGTGCTCGCCAACCTGGTGCATTTCCTGTTGGCCCTCCCGGTGCTGGCCGCCGGCATGTTGGTGGGACGCGCCCTCGACTTCCCGGTCTGCGGCTGGTCGGCGCTCGGCCTCGCCCCGATCATCGCCCTCGAGTTCCTGCTCCTCGGCGGCATGGTCCTGGGATTGGCTGCGCTCAACGTGCACTTCAAGGATATCAAGGACATCGTCGCCAATCTGCTCGCTCTGCTCTTCTACCTGACTCCAATCATCTACCGGCTGGAGGGAATCCACTTCCCCGAAGCCGGGTGGGCGCAGCATCTGGGCCGGGTGGTGAGCTTGTTCGTGCGTTGGTGCAATCCGTTCACCCCTTTCACCGAGGCTATCCAGGAGACTCTCTTCACCGGCAGCTGGCCGGCCCTGACACTGTGGCTGCACATGCTCGCCTGGGCGGCCCTCTGCTGGCTGCTCGGAACCTGGCTCTTCCATCGCCTGCGGGACAGCTTGGTGGAGGCGGTATGAGCACGGTGATCCGGGTCGACGGAGTCTCCAAGCTCTACCGCCGCATGGCACCTGGCTATCACCTTCGCACGCTCAAGAGCGCGCTGCTCGACGGTAGTCTGACGGCGGGGCTGCGTCCCGAGGAGACCATCCCCGCGCTCCGCGACGTCTCCTTCACGGTCGAGCGCGGCGAGGCCTTCGGCGTCATCGGCAGCAACGGTTCGGGCAAGTCGACGCTGCTCAAGATCCTGTCGGGAATCCTGCGCCCCAGTTCTGGCACGGTTGAGGTCGCCGGGCGGGTCGCAGCGCTGATCGAGCTCGGGGCCGGGTTCCACCCCGAGATCTCCGGGCGCGAGAACATTTATATCAACGGCGTCGTTCTCGGGCTTTCCCGCCGCGAGATCGATCGTCGGTTCGACGAGATCGTCGAGTTCTCCGGCCTCGCCAACTTCATCGAGGAGCCCGTCAAGAACTACTCCTCCGGCATGTACGTGCGACTGGGCTTCTCTGTGGCGATCCATACCGACCCCGACCTCCTGCTGGTCGACGAGGTGTTGGCGGTCGGCGATGAGGCGTTCTCCCATCGCTGCCTGCGACGAATCGAGGAGTTCCTGGCCCGCGGCAGGACAGTGCTGTTAGTCAGCCATTCTCTCGGCCTGATCGAGGAGTTCTGCACCCGGGCGCTGTGGCTCGATGGCGGCGAGAAACGGCTCCTGGGCTCTCCCCGCCGGGTCGCTGATTCCTATCGCCAAGCCGTGGCGGAGGAGGAGGGGCGCGAGCATCGACGGGCCAAAGAAGCGCGCGAATCCGAGCTCGGACAGAAGGAGGCAGTGCGGCCAGCCGAGGGCGAAGCGCCGGCAGCGCCGACGCCGCAGGACGAGGAGCCGCCGGAAGAGGAGGGCGCGATCTTACGCTGGGGCTCGCGGCAGGCCGAAATCGTCGGTGCCCGCTCGCTCGGGGCGGACGGCGTCGAGCGGTACCATTTCGTCAGCGGAGAGAGAGTGACGTTCGAGATCGACGTCGAGGCTCACGAAGCCCTGAGCAATGTCGTCTTCGGAGTCGGCATCTTCACGCCGCGAGGCGTCGAATGCTGGGGCACCAACACCCATATCGAGGGCTTCGTCTCGGCCCGCCTCGAGGGTCGGGCCACCGCGCGGGTGACTTGCCCCAACCTGCGCCTCGCCCCGGGCGAGTATCTCCTCGACGCCGCAGTCCACGCGCGCGACGGCAACCCCTACGACTACCATCGCCGGATTCTCACCTTCACGGTAACCTCGCAAAGCGGCGGAGTGGGAGTGTACTACCCCGAGCACGAGTGGAGCTTCGGCGGCGGCATCACCTGGCAAGCACAGCCCGAATAGTGCAGTGCGTGGGCTAGCCGAGCCGGGTAGGTGGTGTGTGCTGCGATAGCATCGAGGCCCCCCATTTCGAACCCTTGGGAGAAGACCGGATGAGTGCAGAAGGCCAGGACATGAACATCAAGATCACCGACGAGGAACTCAAAGGGCGCTATTCGAACCTACTGCGGATCACCCATACCCGTGAAGAATTCATCCTCGACTTCATCAACGTGGTTCCGCCGCATGCCGTCGTCACCGCTCGCATCGTCGCCAGCCCGGGGCACTTGAAGCGCATCATCCGGGCGTTAGCCAAGAACCTCGAACTCTATGAAGAGAACTTCGGCGCCATCATCGAAGCTCCCGAACCGGAGGGGGGCGAGCTCAACTGACCTTCGCCCGCGCCCGCAAGCGATTCGCACTCTGGATGGTCTGCGCCGCTGTGTGCGGTGCGGCGCCGACTCACGCCGGGAAGAAACCAGACGCAGCCTCCGAGGAGCTCTTGAGCTGGGCCCAAGGACCGGTGCGCTGGCTCCTGCTGCCCTCGGAGTGGCGCGAGCTCAAGCGCATCGAAAACCCGGCCAAAGCGGTCAACTTCATCGAGTCTTTTTGGCGTCTGCGCGATTCCGATCCAACGACCGAACTCAACGAGTTTCGCGCCGAGTTTGCGTCCCGCGTCGAGGCAGCCGACCTGCTCTACAACGAGCGCGACACGAGAGGAAGCTTGTCCGACCGCGGCCGCGCCTTGATCCTCCTGGGACCGCCACCGCACATGCGCATCGGCAGCGAGGAGACCCTGGCATGGAAACCGGGGCGGCGCTTGAGCCAGCGCTCAACGCTGCGTGAGATCCGGGTCGAGATCTGGCGCTATCCAGAGGAGGAGCTGCCAGCGAAGCTCGTAGGCGTGCTGCGCGCCGCCGGTCTCGAACCGACCGTCGAGCTCAAGTTCACTCTCGGACGGCGCGGCGCCCAGCTGGCCTCAGGCGGCAACTCCTTGATCATCGTTTCCCGCTTGGCCCTGATCCGCGACTAGCGCTCGGCCTCGGCCTTGCGATAGGCCACCGTTCCGCGCTTGACCACCACGGTGATCGGATGCACGCCGAAGTGGTACGCCAAGTTGTCGAGGCTGGCTCCCTCGAGGAGAACGAAGTCCGCCTGCTTGCCGGCCTCGATCGTGCCGACCTCGTCACCGAGCTCCAGACTGCACGCCGCGTTCAGGGTGATCGCGGTCAACGTCTCCTCGACGGTCATGTCGAGCTCGAGCACGGCCAGCCAAAAGATCATCGGCAGCGACTCGGTGTGGGAGGAGCCGGGGTTGCAGTCGGTCGCCAAGGTTACCGGGATTCCGGCGTCGATCAGGCGTCTGGCAGGAGCGTAGAGCCGCGTCTTGAGGAAAAAACTGGTCCCGGGCAACAGGCCGGCAATCGTGGTGCTAGCCGCCAGCGCTTCGATGCCCCGATCTGAGACCGCCATCAGATGATCGGCAGTCAGCGCACCGAGATCCGCCGCGAGCTCAGCGCCATGTGAATCGGCGAACTCATCGGCATGCAGCCGCGGCCGGAGACCGTGCTCGAGCCCAGCTTCCAAGACCCGCCGTGACTGGGCGGCCGAGAAGACCCCGCGCTCGCAGAAGACGTCGCAATAGCGGGCCAGGCCCTCCGCGGCGGCGGCCGGAACGATCTCTGAGCAGACCAGGTCCAGGTAACGCTCCGGGTCCGCCCGATGCTCCGCCGGCGTTTCGTGTGCCGCCAACAAAGTGGCCACGACATCGACGGGATGATCAGCCGCAGCTGCGGCCAGGGCCCGCAGTTGCTTGAGCTCGGCCTCGAGCTCCAGACCGTAGCCGCTCTTGGCCTCGCAGGTCGTCGTGCCCCACTCTAGCATTCGGTCGAGACGCCGGGTGACGTTGGCTCGGATCTCGCTCTCGCTCGCGTCCCGGGTGGCGGCGACCGTAGAGAGAATGCCGCCGCCAGCGGCGGCGATCTCCAGGTAGCTGCGGCCGGCGAGACGCTGGGCGAACTCGGCGCTGCGATCCCCAGCCCAGGGTAGGTGAGTATGAGGATCGACGAAGCCCGGCACGAGGGTGCCGCCCCCGGCGTCGAGGCGTTCGATGTCCCCGACGTGAGCTGCGGCCGCGGCGACTTCCGGCGGCGAACCGATGGCTTCGATGCGGCCATCGCGGCACAACACCTCGACCCCGTGCCGGCGCGAAACCTCACCCTGCCGACGCCCGCCCAACGGGCCGCTGCCGAGGGGTGAGGCAAGCTCACCGAGGTTCGAGATCCAGAGATTGCCCACGGCGCCCCTATTGTCCCTCTCGCGGCGGGCGCGGGCCGAACAGACTCGTGCCCACCCTCACGTGCGTGGCGCCCTCCTCGATGGCGACTTCGAAGTCGGCGCTCATTCCCATCGACAGCCATCCCCGCCACCCGGGCAACACCCCGCGCTCAGAGAGCTGGTCGCCCAAGGTCCGCAAGCGGCGGAACCACTGGCGGGAATCCTCGGGGTCCGGCCCGAAGGGTGGAATAGCCATCAGGCCGACAATCTCGAGATTCTCCAGCTCGGCCATCGCTACCGCACTCTCGAGGAGTCGCTCGGGCGCTAGCCCGTGCTTGCTGGGTTCACCCGCGACGTTGACCTCGAGCAGACCCCGGCGCCGGACGCCGAGCTCACCGGCCACCCGATCGACGGCGCGCGCTATCTTGAGTCGGTCGATCGAGTGTATGGTCGAGAACAACTCGACCGCGCGACGAGCCTTGTTCGATTGCAGCGGCCCGAGAAGGTGCCAGTCGATCGTGGACGGCAGCTCCGGCGCCTTGCGCGCCGCCTCCTGGACCCGGTTCTCGCCGAAGACGACGAGTCCGTTGTCGTGGGCCTCTTGCAGCGACTCGACGGGCTGCATCTTGCTAGCGCCGACGATGACGACGTCGCGGCTCTCACGACCGGCCCGGCGACAGGCCGCGGTAACGCGTGCCCTGATCGCGTCGAGACGTTGCCCGATATCGGAGAGTGTAGTCATCACCCTCCTTCGCTCGACCTCGAGCTCACGTCTGCGGCGGGGTCAGCTCGCATCCTCGACGTA
>JAPUJD010000122.1 GCA_027296385.1 Acidobacteriota bacterium
ACCGCTCTCGCCGAGGCCGAGCTCGAGTACTTCGATCGCACCGACCCCTCGATCTTCGTCGCCTTCGACGCGATCGATCCGGTCGTCGTTGGACACCTGTTCGACGTCGAGATCGACGAGCCGGTGAGCTTCCTCATCTGGACGATGACGCCCTGGACCCTGCCGGCGAATCTCATGATCGCGGTGCACAAGGACTTCAAGTACAGCTTGGTGCGCCTCGGCGGCAAGCTCCTGGTGATGGCCGACGAGCTCGTCCAGCACGTGGCCGCCAAGGCCGACGCCATGGCCGAAAAGTTGGGTGAAACGGTCGGCTTCAACCTGCTGGGCCAGACCTACCGCCACCCGTTCGCCGAGCGCGAAGGCAGAATCGTAGCCGCCGACTACGTCACTCTCGAAGACGGCACGGGCCTGGTGCACACGGCCCCGGGACACGGCCACGAGGACTACCTGACCGGCCTCGCCGAAGGCACCGAGATCTATAGCCCCGTACGCGGAGACGGCACCTTCGACGACACGGTCGCGGACTGGTTGCGGGGCGTCTCGGTGTGGGATGCCAACGTGACGATCCAAGAACGGTTGAGGGACAGCGGCCACCTCATCGCGGCTGAGGACTACACCCACTCTTATCCCCACGACTGGCGATCCAAGACGCCGGTGATCTTCCGCAGCACCGAGCAGTGGTTCGTGGCGGTCGACCGCGAAACTCGGCGCGACGGCCGATCCCTGCGCCAGGCCGCGCTCGCCGCCGCCGGCGACGAGATCGAGTTCTTCCCCGCCTGGGGCCGCAAGCGTTTCAACGGCATGCTCGAATCCCGCCCGGACTGGTGCATCTCGCGGCAGCGCTCCTGGGGCCTGCCGATTCCCTCCTTCCAGCGCCCCGACGGCACCGTGCTGCTGACCGCCGCGACCGTGCGTGCCGTGGCCGAGGCCGTGGGCCGCCGCGGCGGCGACGCCTGGTTCCAGACCGCGCCGGCCGAGCTCCTTGCCACTTACGACGCCGCCAGCGACCCCGAGGCGCCAGCCGCCTTCGACGTCGCCGAGCTGACCAAGATGTACGACATCTTCGACGTCTGGTTCGAGTCCGGCTCGTCCTGGGCCGAGCCCATGGTCGGCCGCGGCAGCGCGATCCCCGTCGACCTCTACCTCGAGGGCTCCGATCAGCACCGCGGCTGGTTCCAGTCGTCGCTCCTGTGCGCCCTCGGCGCCACCGGCCGGCCACCCTACAAGGCGATCCTGACCCACGGCTTCATGGTCGACAAGGAGGGCCGCAAGATGTCGAAATCGGGCGGCAACGCTCTCGAGGTCGAGGAGCTGATGAAGGACTTCGGCGCCGACGTCTGTCGCTGGTGGGTGAGCTCGCTCGCCTACGAGAGCGACATCAAGGTCGACATGGATTTCTTCAAGCGCGCCGGCGAGTCCTACCGCAAGGTCAGGAACACCCTGCGCTTCATGCTGTCGAACCTCTCCGACTTCGCGCCGGAGCAATCCGTCGACCTCGAGTCGATCGAGCCCACCAGGCTCGACGCCTACGCCCTTTCTGCCGCCACTGAGCTGCGTTCCCGCGTGCTCGAAGCCTACGCGTGCTACGACTTTCGTCGTGCCCATCTGCTGCTCTTCGACTTCTGCAACGACACCCTGTCGTCCTTCTACCTCGACGCGCTGAAGGACCGTCTCTACTGCGACCGGCCGGACTCCAAGCGCCGCCGAAGCGCCCAGAGCGTGATTTGGAAATTGACCGAGCTGCTCTCCACCCTGCTCGCACCGATCCTCCCCCACACCGCCGACGAGGCCTGGCGCGTGCTCCACGGAGACGAAGCCTGCGTCCACCTCGAAACCGCGACGCGGGTGTTCGGCAACGCCGACGCCGACTGGGAGAAAGTGCTTGCGGTGCGCGAGCAAGCCCTCAAGGCGCTCGAGGACTCCGCAGTCGAGAACAAGCTCGACGCCGGCCTCCAGCTCAGCGACCCCGACGGCACCCTGGCCCGTTTCCAGGAGGACCTCGCTGAGGCCTTCGGCGTCTCCCGCATCCACCTCGACGGCACCGGGGACCCGCAAGTCCTCGACCTGCGCGACCAACCCCGCTGCGAACGCTCCTGGCGCCGTGACGAGACCGTCGCCCAGCGCCGCGACGACGGCTGGCTCAGCGACCGCGACGCCGAAGCGGTCGGGCTATAGACGCCTCTTCCGTAAGCGCGCAGTAGCTCCGGCACGCCGGATGTTGCGCATCGCTGCAACCCCGGCTAACCTTCCGGCCATGTTGACGAGCCTGCTGCTCCTGCTGGAGACCGCTCCTTAGGCGAGGCATCGACCGATCTGGATCCACGAAGCCTCGCCGACCGGCGAGGCTTTTGCTTTCTGAGAAACCCAATGGCCAAGACCGTCTACGACCCGCACACCCTCGAGCCCAAGTGGCAGGCGATCTGGGACGAGCGTCAGGCATTCCGCACGCCGTCGGACCCGGCCGAGCTGGCCTCCAAGCCCAAGTTCTACGTCCTCGACATGTTCCCGTACCCGTCGGGAGCCGGCTTGCACGTCGGGCATCCCGAAGGCTACACCGCCACCGACGTCATCGCGCGCCTCAAGCGCATGCAGGGCCACAACGTGCTCCATCCCATGGGCTGGGACGCCTTCGGCCTGCCGGCCGAGCGCGCGGCGGTGCGTGAAGGCGAGCACCCGGCCACCATCACCGGGCGCAACATCGACAACTTCCGCCGCCAGATCAAGCGCCTCGGCTTCTCCTACGACTGGGAGCGCGAGGTCAGCACTTGCTCGGCCGACTACTACCGCTGGACCCAGTGGATCTTCCTCAAGCTCTACGAGCGAGGCTTGGCCTACATGGCCGAGGTGCCGGTGAACTGGTGCCCGGCGCTCGGCACGGTGCTGGCCAACGAAGAGGTCAAGGACGGCAAGTACGTCGAGACCGGCGATCCGGTCGAGCGCCGCAACATGCGGCAGTGGATGCTCAAGATCACGGTCTACGCCGAGCGCCTGCTGGCCGATCTCGACCCGCTCGACTGGCCCGAGCACGTCAAGGAGATGCAGCGAAACTGGATCGGCCGCTCTGAGGGGGCCGAGATCATCTTCGCGATCGCCGGCGGCGATCACTCGTTCGATGTCTTCACCACGCGGCCGGACACGCTATTTGGCTGCACCTACTGCGTGCTCTCACCCGAGCATCCGCTGGTCGCCCTGATCACTACAGAAGCCCAGCAAAGGGAGGTCGAGGCCTACGTCGCCGAAGCGGCGCACAAGACGGACCTCCAACGCACCGATCTAGCGAAGGAAAAGACCGGGGTCTTCACCGGTGCCCACGCCCTCCACCCGGTGACCGGCGAGCCGGTGCCGATCTGGGTCGCCGACTACGTGCTGATGAGCTACGGCAGCGGTGCCATCATGGCAGTGCCCGGACAAGACCAGCGCGATTGGGACTTCGCCGAGCAATACGGCCTGCCGATCGTGCGCACCGTGCAGCCGCCGGACGGTTTCGACGGCCAGGCCTACGTCGGCGAGGGCCCGGCGATCCACAGCGACTTTCTCGATGGCCTAGAGATTCCCACAGCCAAGGCCAGGATGATCGCCTGGCTCGAGGAGCACGGCGCCGGCAATGGCCGCGTCGAGTATCGCCTGCGCGACTGGCTCTTCTCGCGCCAGCGCTACTGGGGCGAGCCCTTCCCCGTGC
Source organism: Acidobacteriota bacterium (assembly GCA_027296385.1). Taxonomy (GTDB): domain Bacteria; phylum Acidobacteriota; class Thermoanaerobaculia; order Multivoradales; family JAHEKO01; genus CALZKB01. The sequence continues at coordinate 3,680 of JAPUJD010000122.1, forward strand.
TGCACGCCGCGGACGGCGAGGTCATCCCACTCGACTACGACGCGCTGCCGGTCGAGCTGCCACCGGTCGACGAGTACAAGCCGACTCAGGACGGGCAGCCGCCGTTGGCGCGTGCCGGCAGCGACTGGCTCGAAGTCACGCTGCCCGATGGGCGCAAGGCGACGCGGGAGACCAACACCATGCCGCAGTGGGCCGGCTCCTGCTGGTACTACCTGCGCTATCTCGATGCGCACAACACGGAGCTCCCCTTCTCGCCCGAAGCCGAGAAGTATTGGATGCCGGTCGACCTCTACATCGGCGGCGTCGAGCACGCGGTCCTACACCTGCTCTACGCCCGTTTCTGGCACAAAGTGCTCTACGACTGCGGCCTGGTCTCAACCGTCGAGCCGTTTCAGAAGCTCTTCAACCAGGGCATGATTCTCGCCTACTCATACCAGGACACGCAGGGCAAGTATTACCACCCGGACGAGGTCGAGGAACGCGGCGACAAGCTCTTCGCCGGCGCCGTCGAGGTGTCGACCCAGATTGAGAAGATGTCGAAATCGAAGCTCAACGTCGTCAGCCCGGATGATGTGATCTCCGAGCACGGCGCCGACGCCATGCGCCTCTACGAACTCTTCATGGGGCCGCTCGAGCAGCAGAAACCGTGGCAGACCACCGGCGTCGAGGGCGTCTACCGATTCCTGCAACGCACCTGGCGCCTGATCGTCGATGAGCACGACGGCAAACTGGCACCCAAGTTGACCGATGCGCCCGCCGCCAGCGAGCCCGAGCTCGAGAAGGTCCTGCACAAGACGATCAAGAAGGTGCAACAGGACACCGAGACGCTGCAGATGAACACCGCCATCTCGCAGATGATGATCTTCGTCAACGAAGCGACCCAGGCGAAGACGCTGCCCCGCGAGATCGCAAGTGCCTTCCTCCGGGTCCTCGCGCCCTACGCCCCCCATCTGGCCGAAGAGCTCTGGAGTCGTCTCGGCATGGAGAACCTCATCGCCCACGCCGAGTGGCCGGCCTACGACGAAGCGCTCTGCGTCGACGACACCATCACCATCGTCGTCCAAGTCAACGGCAAGAAGCGCGACGAGCTCTCCGTGCCCAAGGACGCTGACCGGGCGACGCTCGAGCAGCTCGCCCTCGCCTCCGAGAAGGCGGGTCGCTTCCTCGAAGGCAGGGAGCCGCGCAGAGTCATCGTCGTCCCCGGCCGGCTGGTCAATATCGTCGTCTAGAGCTGGTGAGTATCGGCGTCCAAAGCTGGTGAGTATCAGCGTCCAAAGCTGGTGAGTATCGGCGTCCGAAGAAAGCCGTGACGAACAAGAGCAACGTGCGGGCCCATCGTCATTCCGGCGAAAGCCGGAATCCAGTGGAAGACCCCATGTGAAACAACCGTGCGTCTACCTGCTTGCCAGCCGCCGCAACGGCACCCTGTATGTCGGAGTCACATCCAATCTGGCCAAGCGCGTGTGGCAGCACAAGGAGGCCCTCCTCCCAGGCTTCACCAGCCGCTATCGGGTGCATACGTTGGCTTGGTATGAAGCACACACGACCATGGAATCGGCCATACAGCGTGAGAAGGCGATCAAGGGTTGGAAACGACGGTGGAAGCTGGAACTGATCGAGGAATCCAACCCTCAGTGGCGGGATCTCTACGACGACCTGGGCTGAGGCGACTGGATTCCGGCTTGCGCCGGAATGACGGGGGCCGTGCTCTGCTTGCTTCCTCACGACGTCGGTACAGGATTGATAGCCTCTGGTCATGCGCTCTGCGACGAAGCGTCTCACCGTCCTTGCCGTCCTCGGCGCCGCACTGGCGCTCGGGCTCCAGTCCACCGCTGTCGGTGACCGCAGCCAGGACGCGGCTCTCGAGGCCGCGCTCGGCCACCTCGAGCTACCCGACGACCCGTTCGTCGACATCGACCGTGCCTCCATGCCCCGATCGCCAGGGGGGATCGTCACTCGCGGGCCCTTT
>JAPUJD010000123.1 GCA_027296385.1 Acidobacteriota bacterium
TCCTTGCGGGCGATCTTGTCGATCTCGTCGATGTAAATGATGCCGCGCTCTGTCTTTTCCTTGTCGTAGCCCGACGCTTGGAAGAGCTTGAGAATAATGTTCTCGACGTCCTCGCCGACGTAGCCCGCTTCCGTGAGCGTGGTGGCGTCGGCGATCGTGAACGGCACTTGAAGAAAACGCGCCAGCGTTTGCGCCAGCAGAGTCTTGCCCGTTCCAGTAGACCCGACCAGCAGGATGTTGCTCTTCGAGAGCTCCACCTCGTCGCGCTTGCGCCGGTCGAGAATGTCGGAGCGCCGGTAGTGGTTGTAGACCGCCACCGCCAGCTTCTTCTTGGCACTTCCCTGACCGATCACGTACTGGGCCAGGAACTCGTCGATCTCCCGCGGCTTGGGAAGCGATGTCTCTTGCTGCTGCTCGAGCAGCTTGTCCTCGGCAATGATGTCGAGGCAGATGTCGACGCACTCGTCACAGATGAAGACCGTGGGACCCGCGATCAGCTTCTTGACCTCGCGCTGGTTCTTGTTGCAGAACGAGCAGCGCAGTGCGTCGTCGCCGGTCTCTTTCTTTGCCATCTCGTCTTCCTCGTGTTGTGGAACCGGGGGGATCGAAAGCGGGTGCAACGGTGTCGAGCGCCTTGTCTTCCCCCTGCAAACAGTGGAACGGTCCGACCGCAAAGCGCTATTCCTTCGAGCGATCCGGAACCGCTTCGAGTATACCAAACAGCCCGCCAGAGGCTTCGGCCTCGCGCAGCAGTAGCTGTCAGTCGCCGTCGGACGCCGTCCGACGGTCCATCACACGATCGATGATCCCGTATTCGACCGCGTCGTGAGCGGCAAGGATCTTGTCGCGCTCGGTGTCGTCGTGGATCTCTTTCGGCGATTTGCCGGTGTGCTCGGCGAGGATCTCGTCCATCCGGTTGCGCATGCGGGTCAGGTCCTTGGCGTGAATGTCGATGTCGGTCTGCTGGCCTTGCAGGCCGTAGAGCAGCGGCTGGTGGATCAACACCCGGCTGTTGGGCAGGGCGGCACGCTTGCCCGCAGCGCCACCGGCCAGGAGGAGCGCCGCCATCGACGCGGCTTGACCGACACACAGGGTGGCGACGTCGGGCTTGATGTACTGCATCGTGTCGTAGATGGCCAGGCCGGCGGTGATCGAGCCGCCTGGGGAGTTGACGTAGAGCGAGATGTCGCGCTCCGGGTTCTCGGCCTCGAGAAAGAGCATCTGAGCGATGATCAGGTTGGAGACGTCATCGTCGATCGATCGTCCGAGAAAAACGATGTTGTCCTTGAGCAGGCGGCTGTAGATATCATAGGCCCGCTCGCCTCGGTTCGTTTGCTCCACCACCATCGGAATCAACATGCCTACTCCTCTTCCACCGCCGTCAGGTCCGGCGACTCGACGGGCCCATTATTGTCATCCCCGAGAAGGCGTTTCAAGGCCCCTTCGCGACGGAGCTGGGCTCGCAGTTCCGCCAGGCGCCCGTCACTATCGAAAGCCCGACGCAGCTGCGCCGCCGACTTGCCCTGGGAACGAGCGAGCCTGGCCAGCGTGGCCTCGAAAACCTCCTCCGAAACCTCGAGCGCGAAGAGCTCGGCTACCGCATCGAGCAGCAGACGGGCATGCACCCGGGCTTCGGCCTGCGGGCGGACTTGGTCGCTGAGCTGCTGCCAATCGATATCGGCCTGTGACGGATCGACGCCTCGTGCACCGAGGCCATCGGCGTAGTCGGTGAGCATCTGGCGGATCTCGTTGTCGAGGACCCGCTTGGGCAGAGTCGTCGGGTTGCGCTCGCGCAGCTGGTCGAGCAGAGCCTGCTCGCGCATCCGCCGCGCCTCCAGAGCCTTGCCGGAGCCGATGCGTTTCGAGATGTCGGCTCGCAGCTTGTCGAGGGTCGAGAACTTTCCGATCTTCGCGGCCAACTCGTCGTCGAGCGGCAGCAGATCGCGCTCTTTGACCGCCGTCAAGTCGATCTGGAATTCCTGGATGTGGGTCTCGCCTTCATGCTCATGACTGCGGCTGAAGGCCCCCGACTGCCCGCCCTTCTTGCCGGTGACCTCGAGCGTGAGCTCCTCCCAGACGTTCGGATCGCCAACCTCGAAGGTCACCGGCTGGGGGCCGTCGCTGCCGTCCGCTTCGACCTCGAGCAGGGTGGCCTCGACCAGATCGCCGTGGGCCGCGGAGCGCTCGGTTTCGACCCATGGCGCCACGCTCCGGCGCAAGTCCTCGAGCATGCGCTCGACCTCCTCGTCGGTGACCGCGGTCGGCGGCGACGGCAGATCGAAGCCCTCGAGATTGTCGAGCCCGAACTCGGGCCGGACCTCGACGGTCGCCTTGAAGACCAGCGCCTTGCCGGCCTCGTGGCTGACGTCGTCGACTGTCGGCGGCAGCAGCGCTTCGAGCTTCACCTCGGCTTCGGCCTGCCGCCAGTAGCGCGGCAGCAACCGATCCAGGACCTCCTGGTCGATGTCCTCGCCGAAGCGCTTGCGCACCATCTCCATCGGGACCTTGCCCTTGCGGAAACCGGGCAGCTTCGCTTGTTTGCGAAACTCGACCGCGATACGGACGGTCTCCGCTTCGACGGTGGCCGCAGGCACTTCCACCTCGAGCTTCTTCTCACAGGGACCGGTCTCTTCGACCGAAAGGACGACACTCATGGCTTCGGTCTTTTCCTGGGTTTGGCGGGGGTCGTGATGGGGATGGGCGCGACCATGGTGCGAAAGGGGGGACTCGAACCCCCACCCCGATTACGGGACTAGATCCTAAGTCTAGCGCGTCTACCAATTCCGCCACTTTCGCAAGAATCCTCAGGCGAGGTATTGCTTCAAGGTCGCTAGGGGCTCGGCGTGGCTTCAACTGAGGATTGGTCCACCCACCAAGCGCAGACTCTACTATGAAACAGCAGGCCGAACCTACCGATCCCGTGGGTACATCGGCTACCCAGCGAAACCCTGAAGAGAGCTGCGAACGGCCCTCCTGGCCAGCGTGCTCCTAGTCGTCGGGGCCCAACGTCGAAAAAAAGGCCGCCTCCTGAGAGGGCGGCCTGAGTCCACAGATGGTGAGCCGCCAGGGACTCGAACCCCGAACCCGCAGATTAAGAGTCTGCTGCTCTGCCAGTTGAGCTAGCGGCCCAAGGGGGACATCCCCCGAAGCGCGAGATTATACCCGCCTTGCGCCGCCCCTCAAACCCCTGCGCCGGCGGATAGGCTCAGAGCAGGTGCTTGATCTCGGCGTTGCCAATCGAGCTGACCGCAGTGATCACCAGGGCCGCAGAGTCGGGCGCCACCTCGGGGACCTCCACGACAAGCTGCAGCGTCCCCTCTGCATCTGTCGTGCCCTGCGCCAGGGTCACCGGCCCACCGGTCTTCGAGATCATTCTCACTGCGATCGCAGCCTCGCCGATCGGCTTGCCCGAACGGTTCGCGTGCGTCCCAAGGTCGATCCTAGTCGTCGTGGCGCTGGCGAGCGCCGGACTCTCGTCCATCAGAAGCACGAGACTCTCTTCCTTGGCGACCGTCGAGAGGTAGTCGAAGATGACCTTATCCAGGGTCGGCGCCGGACCGGACTCGGCGGGCCGTTCGGCGGCGCTCTCCCGCTCGACCTTGGGCTCCTCGGCAGCGGCCGCCGCCTGATCGAAAAGCGTCTTGGCCTGCAGCCGCATGCGAGCCGTCACGATCTCGGAATCGTCCTGCCGCCTGGGCTGGCCGGGTGCCGGCGGCTCCGCGCCCTTCAACCCCTCGCCATCGAAGCGTCCCTCGCGGATCTGCTCGATCATCAGCCGGTGCTGACGCTCCATCAGCTTCGCGATCGCCGGCTTGTCCGCCCCCTCTTCCAGCAACTGTTTGTAGGTCATACGTTTGCGAGCGAGAATTTTCCCACCGACATAAATCAGGCTCTCGATCCAGGAGCTCGGTTCGCCCTTGTCCTCGGTTTGCACATGGAACACGTTGCCGCCGTGCTCGATGTCGTTGTTGAATCCAGTGATCATCGTCAGCCCTACTCGGGACGCTGGAGTTTATGTCTTGCCACCACGCGTATACAATGCCCTCGACATGCCAGAGCTCCATCAGATCGGCCAAGCCAGCTCCGAGCGCGACATCCCGGTGCCCCATAAGAACGGGTCGTCGCGGCTGGTCGATGCTTTCGGCCGCGAGCTCACCTATCTGCGCGTCTCGGTCACCGACCGCTGCAATCTGCGCTGTTCCTACTGCCTGCCCGAAGGCGCCGAGTTTCGTTTTGGCGACCGTGACTTCATGACAGCCGGACAGATCGAGACCCTGGTCGGCACCCTCGTCGATCTGGGAATCCGCAGCGTCCGGCTGACCGGCGGCGAACCCCTGGTGCGCAAGGACATCATCGAGATCGTGGGCCGGCTCCGTGCTCTCGATGGCATCCAAGACCTGGCGCTTTCGACCAACGGCACCGAGCTCTCCCGCCTGGCCGTGCCGCTGCGCGACGCCGGGATCGATCGTGTCAACGTCAGCATCGACACCCTCGACGGCGAGCGCTTCCATGAGATCACCCGGACCGGCGACCTCGAGAAGGTCTGGCAAGGCGTCGAGGCGGCGCTGGCGGCCGGCCTGGACCCGGTGAAGCTCAACTCGGTTCTGCTCGCCGACCATCGGCCGCGAGATATCGACCGTCTCGTCGACCTGACGCTGGATAGGCCTCTGGCCGTGCGCTTCATCGAGATGATGCCGACGGCGACTAACAAACACCTGCAGCAGGAACAGTTCCGCTCCTGCGACTGGGTGCGCGAGCGCGTCGAGTCGCGCTTTGGCGCCCTCGAGTCGGCCGACCCGCCGATCCGCACCGGCCCCGCCAAGAGCTTCCGTATTCCGGGAGCACGCGGCACGGTCGGCTTCATCACGCCGCTGTCCCACACCTTCTGCCACGACTGCAACCGCCTGCGGCTGACCGCCCGCGGCGAGCTTCGCCTGTGCCTCTTTGCCGACCGCACTTATGCCCTGCGTCATCTGCTCACTGATCGGGCAGCCCTCGAAGCCGAGATCTTCCGTGTGTTGGCGGACAAGCCCGCCGAGCACATGTTGACCGAGGGCAACTACGGCAACCTGGCGAGCTTCATGGAGATCGGCGGGTAGAAGCGACGAGCACTGGAGCCTTGGTCCACCCGACGCGGACCAGGGCGGCAAGCACACGCCCAAGAACGAGCCGCCAATAGAGTCGGTTCTGTGTTGCCCGCCTCATCAAGGCGTGAGAAAATAGCCTCACGGCGATCCCTGCGGACACTCCGCGCCACCGCCTACCCCACAACGCAAACGAAATCCCCCTTCGGAGGTTCTCCATGTCTGACCGCACGCTAGTCGAATACGAGGTTCGCGATCACGTCGCCTACCTGACGCTGACCGATCCACCCGCCAACACCTACACCCACGAGATGATGCGCGACCTCGACGAGGGGATTCTCGAGGCGCGATTCGACAACGACGCGCATGTCATCGTGCTCACCGGCAAGGGAGAGAAGTTCTTCTGCGCCGGCGCCAATATCCAGATGCTCCAGGAAGCCGACCCGACCTTCAAGTACTACTTCTGTCTGCACGCCAACGAGACCCTGAACCGGCTCGAGCACACGCCGAAGCTGGTCATCGCGGCCCTCAACGGCCACACCGTTGGCGGCGGCCTGGAGATCGCGATGGCGGCCGATCTGCGCATCGCGCGCAAGGATGCCGGCAAGGTCGGCCTGCCCGAGATCAACCTCGGCGTGCTGCCCGGCACCGGCGGCACCCAGCGCATGGCGCGGATGCTGGGCAAGAGCAAGGCGATCGAGCTCATGGTGACTGCCCAGTTGATGTCGTTCGACGAGGCCAAGGACCTCGGCCTGGTCAACCAGGTCTTCGAAGACGAGGATTTCATGGGCCAGATCCACCAGTACGCTCGGCAGTTCTGCCTGCCGGGGAAGGCGGCCAAGGCCGCGGGTCGCATCAAGCGCGCAGTCCAGTCGGGCTGCGACCTGCCGTTCGAGAGCGGTCTGGCGATCGAGCGCGAGCTCCAGCAGTTGCTCTTCAACAGCCAGGACGCCAAAGAGGGCCTGGCGGCCTACGCCGAGAAGCGCAAACCCCAGTTCTCGGGTAACTGAGCATGAGCGGCGCCACCGAAGCCGCCGAGCTCCAACCGCAACTGCCTCCGGCCAAGCTGTGGATCGGGGGCGAGTGGGTGGAGTCCGAGGGCAATCGCACTTTCACCACCGAGAATCCCGCCACCGAGGAGGCGATCTGTGAGGTCGCCTCCGCCTCGGCCGCCGACGTCGATCGTGCCGTCGAAGCCGCGCGCAGTGCGCTCGAGGGCGACTGGCGCAAGACATCGGCGCGCGAGCGCGGCAAGCTGATCTGGCGCCTGGCCGACGCACTCGAAGAGCGCATCCAGGACTTCGCCCTCGTCGAGACGCTCGACAACGGCAAGCCGATCTTCGAGTCGCGCTACGTCGACATGCCCTCGGTCATCGACTGCCTGCGCTACTACGCCGGCTGGGCCGACAAGATTACCGGTGAGACCCTGCCGCTCTCCGGCCCCATGGTGCTCAACTACACCCTGCGCGAGCCGGTCGGCGTCGTCGGCGCCATCACGCCGTGGAACTTCCCACTCCTGCTGGCGGCCTGGAAGATCGCCCCGGCCCTGGCGTGCGGCAATACCGTGGTCCACAAACCGGCGTCGTTGACGGCCCTGACCGCGCTCAAGCTCGCCGAGCTCGCCTCGGAGGTCGGCATCCCGCCAGGCGTGCTCAACGTCGTGCCCGGCGGCGGCTCCGAGGTCGGCGGCGCCATGGTCGCCCACGAGGGCATCAACAAGATCGCCTTCACCGGCTCGACCGAGGTCGGCGTCGGCATCGCCAAGCTGGCGGCGGATTCGGTCAAGCGATTGAGCCTCGAGCTCGGCGGCAAGTCGCCGAACATCGTCTTTGCCGACAGCGATCTCGACGCCGCAGCCAAGGGGGCTTTCAACGGGATCTTCTACGGCAAGGGCGAGGTCTGCGCCGCCGGCTCCCGGCTCTTCGTCGAACGCGCCGCACACGACGAGCTGCTAGAGAAGCTCATCGCGCGCACCGAGCGCCTGCAACCCGGTGATCCGCTGCACCCCAAGACCAGGTTGGGATCGTTGGTCTCGAAGAACCAACGCGACAGCGTCCTCGCCCACGTCGAGAAAGGTCGCGCCGAGGGGGCCGAGATCGCCACCGGCGGCGTTGCCGCGAACGTCGAGGGCAAGGGCTACTTCATGCAGCCGACGGTACTCACCGGGGTCGACAACTCGATGGCAATAGCCCAGGAGGAGATCTTCGGGCCGGTACTGGTGACCATCCCGTTCGACGGCCCCGAGGAGGCAGTGGCACTGGCCAATGCTTCGGTCTACGGCCTCGCCGCCGGAGTCTGGACGCGCGACATTGGCAAGGCGCATCGCGTCGCCGCGCAGCTCGAGGCGGGCACCGTGTGGATCAACCAGTACAACTGGTACGACGCCGGCGCCCCCTTCGGCGGCTACAAGCGGAGTGGCTACGGCCGGGAGCTCGGCCGCCAGGCACTCGACCACTACACCGAAACGAAAACAGTCTTCGTCGGCAAGTGAGCGAACCGCTGATTCTGGCCGCTGCCGTGCGGACACCGATCGGCAAGTTCGGTGGCGCCCTGTCGCCGCTCTCGGCAGTCGACCTCGGGGTCGCTGCGGCCGCAGCCTGCCTCGAGCGAGCCGCGGTCGAGCCTGCGATCGTCGATCAGGTGATCTTCGGTCACAGCCGTCAGGCCGGCAGTGGCCCCAACACCGCGCGCCAGGTGGCGTTTCGCGCCGGCGTGCCGGTGGAGCGCCCTGCCTTCACCATCAACCAGGCCTGCGGCTCAGGCCTGCAGTCCGTCTTCGCCGCCGCGCGCGCCATTCGCCTCGGTGAGGCCCGCGTGGTGCTCGCCGGCGGCACGGAGAGCATGTCCAACACCCCGTACATGCTGCCGCGAGCCCGCTGGGGCTACCGCCTGGGCCATGCCGAGCTCACGGACGGAATGTACCGTGACGGTTTCGACGACCCGCTGTCGGAGTTGGTGATGGGAGAGACGGCCGAGGAGCTCGCCGCCGAAGTGGGCGTCGATCGCCAAGCCGCCGACGCCTACGCCGCCCGTAGCCAACAACGCTGCGAAGCCGCCCGCGCCGAGGACAGATTCGCCGTCGAGACCACTCCCGTCACGGTGCCGCAACGCCAGGGTGAGATCGTCGTCGAGACGGACGAGCACCCGCGCGACGGCGTCGATAGCGAGTCGCTGGCCCGCCTCCGACCGGTCTTCCGCGACGGCGGCACGGTGACCGCGGGCAACGCCTCCGGCATCACCGACGGAGCCGCCGCACTCCTCGTCGCCAGCGAGTCGGCGGCCGCCGAGCACAACCTGCGACCGATGGCGCGGTTGATCGACTGGCAAGTCGTCGGCGTCGAGCCCCGGCTCATGGGCATCGGTCCGGTGCCGGCAGTCACTGCGCTGCTGAATCGCCAGGGACTCGACTTCGACGCTATCGACGAGGTGGAGCTCAACGAGGCCTTCGCCAGCCAGGTCCTAGCCTGTCTGCGCGAGCTACCTTTCGACGACGAACGCGTCAACCCAGACGGCGGCGCGATCGCGCTGGGTCATCCGATCGGCTGCACCGGCGCCCGCATCTTGACCACGCTACTCTACGGGATGGAACGCCGCGGCGGCCGCCGCGGCATCGCTACGCTCTGCGTCTCCGGTGGCCTCGGGCTTGCCGCCCTGGTCGATCGGGAGGGCTGCTGAGAGTGAATGAAAGCATTCGACTGAGCTGCGACGGCGCCATCGCCTCGCTAACGATCGATCGACCGCCCCTCAACATCCTCGACATCGCCACGCTCGGCGAGCTCGATCGGGCGCTGACCTCGCTCACGGCAGACGAGGGCATTCAACTCCTGATCCTGCGCGGCGCCGGACCGAAGGCGTTCTCCGCCGGCGTCGCCGTCCAGGACCACACTGCAGAAAAGATCGATTCGATGCTCGAGTCGTTCCACGCCGGCCTGCGCCGCCTGCTCGACTTCCCTGCCCCGACGCTGGCGGTGATCGACGGGCACTGCCTGGGCGGCGGCATGGAGCTCGCCGCCGCCTGCGATCTCAGGTTCGCGGCTACGGCCTGCATCTTCGGCCAGCCCGAGATCGAGCTCGGCTGCTATCCGCCATGGGCCGCCGCACACTATCCGCAGCTACTCGGCCTCGGCAACACCGCCGACATCCTGCTGACCGGCCGCACCTTCGACACCGACGAGGCGGTGAGGATCGGTTTCGTCCAGCGCGCCGTTCCCGCGGGTGACCTCGATGTCGCGGTCGACGAGTTCGCCGCCGCGATCACGAGTCGCAGCGTCGCCGTCACCCGCCTGGCGGTGCGCGCCATCCGCGCACGCCGCGATCGCGGATTCGACGACGCCCTGCGCGAGAGCGAGCGCCTCTACACCAAAGAGCTGACCCGCACCGCCGACATGACCGAGGGTCTCAGCGCCTTCCTCGAGAAGCGAAGCCCCAAATGGCAAAACCGATAGCTGCTAGGAGAAAGTAATGTCAGACGTCCTGTTAGTCGAACGCGATGGCCGCGTCGCCATCCTCACCATCAACCGGCCGGACAAACTCAACGCCCTGAACACCGAAGTCCGCGACGCTGCGGTCAAGATTCTCGGCGAGCTTGCCGAGGACGACGGCGTCGGCGTCGTCGTGATTACCGGCGCGGGCGAAAAGTCCTTCATTGCCGGCGCAGAGATCGGCGAGTTCGAAGGTCGCACTCCCTTCGACCAGCGCGACGCCATGAGCAGCCCGCGCATCTTCGACCTCATGGCTTCCTTCCCGAAGCCTGTCATCGCCATGATCAACGGCTTCTGCCTCGGTGGCGGCTGCGAGCTGGCGATGTCGTGCGACATCCGCGTGGCTGCCGACAGTGCGCGCTTCGGCCAGCCCGAAATCAAACTCGGGCTGATCCCCGGCGGCGGCGGTACTCAGCGTATGCCGCGACTGATTGGCACTGGTCAGACCATGCGCCTAATGCTCACAGGCGACATGATCCCAGCAGCCGAAGCCAAAGAGATAGGGCTGGTCGAGATCGTTCACCCCGCCGCAGAGCTGCGTGAGAAGACCCTCGAGCTGGCGCACAAGATCGCCGCCAAGAGCCCCCTGACCCTCAAGATCGCCAAGGAAGCGATCCGCGCCGCCGAGCGCCTGCCCATCGAGGACGGCATCACCTACGAGCGCGACCTCTTCTGCCTCGTCTTCTCGACCGAAGACAAGGCCGAAGGGGTCAAGGCCTTCCTGGAGAAGCGCCCGGCCGAGTGGAAGGGGCGCTAGCCGCGATCGTCTGTAGCGGGCGGTAGTCGAGGATTCGCCGATCGGCGGTGACCAGCACGGCCTCGAGCGCCAGAGCGGTGGCCCCATGTCCTCACACCGCCATGGCTCAGCCCTGCTCATCGCCGCGGCACTCCTGACTTCGGCTTGTTGCCTTCCCCGGCTCAGGGGTCCGGCGACCCGCGTCCTGCAGCAGGCACCGCTCGAGGTTACTTTGCCGGCGCAGGAAATGGCGGTTCTGGCCTTCGTCTCGTACGCCGGCGAGCTTCTCGAGGGCAGCGACGAAGCCGAGAAGAAGTTCGTCAACCGCATCAAGCCGATCACCTCAGACTGTCAGGACTTCATGCCCGCGCCGCGATACGATCAATGTCCCGACTGGGGCGGCGACGGACACTGACCTCGGGTCGCGGCCGATCCGCTCGGCCGATGCTCGAGCCTACGCCGCCTGGTCGCGCCCGCGGGTCTTGGTCGCCGGCACCGGTGCGGTCCTGACGTAGCCCCAGAGGAAAGCCGCGAGCGCCGCGACGACTAGCAGCGCCGGCAAGCTCGCGACCACCAAGCGGGCGCCGCCGAGAAGCGCGGCTCCCAGTCGCAGCGTGTAGATGGCCGGCGGTAGC
>JAPUJD010000124.1 GCA_027296385.1 Acidobacteriota bacterium
CAGTCGGTGTAGTTGGAGCAGGCTCCAAAGCTCTCCTCCATCGCCTCGACCATGCGCTGGACTCTCTCGGCACGCTCTGGATTGCCCTGCGGCAGGATCGCCAGCTGCGAGACCTTGGCGGCCGTGAAGAGCTGCCCCGCCCCATTGGGACACTGAGCCACGCAGGCGCCGCAGCCGATGCAGGCGGCGGCGTCCATCGCCAGATCCGCTTCCGGCTTGCCGATGAGCGTGAGATTCGCGTCCTGGGCGCTGCCGGCGTTGATCGAGATGAAACCGCCAGCCTGGATCACGCGGTCTAAGGGACTGCGATCGACGATCAGGTCCCTGAGCACAGGAAAGGCCGCCGAGCGCCACGGCTCGATCTCGATCCGGTCGCCGTCGTTGAAGCTGCGCATGTGGAGCTGGCAGGTGGCGGTGGCTTCGTGCGGCCCGTGGGCGATGCCGTTGATCATCACGCCGCACGAGCCACAGATGCCCTCGCGGCAATCGTGATCGAAGGCGATCGGCTCGTCACCCTGCCGGTCGAGGCGCTCGTTGAGGACGTCGAGCATCTCCAGGAACGACATCTCCGGCGACACGCCGTCGACCTCGTAACCGACGAAACCGCCCTTGACCTCACGGTTCTTCTGGCGCCAGACGCGCAAGTGGAGTTTCATTACTTGTAGCTCCTCTGACTGAAAGGCACATTCTCGAACTCGAGCTCTTCCTTGTGCATCCGCGGCGTGGCGCCGGCGCCGGTGAACTCCCAGGCCGCGACGTAGGCGAACTCCTCGTCGTTGCGCATCGCCTCACCTTCCGCCGTCTGGTGCTCGAGCCGCAAGTGGGCGCCGCACGACTCTTCGCGCTCGAGGGCGTCGCGGCACATGAGCTCGGCCAGCTCCATGAAGTCCGCCACACGGCCCGCCTTCTCGAGCGACTGATTGAGCTCCTCGCCGCTGCCGGCGACCCGCACCTCGCGCCAGTAGCGCTCGCGCAGCTCCGGAATGCGCTCGAGAGCCTCGAGCAGGCCCTCGCGATGGCGCGACATACCGCACAGATCCCAACACAGCCGCCCGAGCTCGCGATGGAAGAAATCCACCGTTTGTGAGCCATTGACCGACAGCAGCTTGTCGATGCGTCCGTACACTTCGGACTCGACCTGACGGAATGCTGCATGGTCGGTCGCCAGGGGCTCCTCGCCCATGTGTCGGGACAGGTAGTCGCCGATCGTGTACGGCAGCACGAAGTAGCCGTCGGCCAGGCCCTGCATCAGGGCGCTGGCGCCCAAGCGGTTCGCGCCGTGGTCGGAGAAATTGGCCTCCCCGATCACGTAGAGACCGGAAACGTTGCTCATCAGGTTGTAGTCGACCCACAGCCCGCCCATGCTGTAGTGCGGTGCCGGGTAGATCTTCATCGGCGTGCCGTAGGGGTCGTCGGCGGTGATGCGCTCGTACATCTCGAAGAGGTTGCCGTAGCGATCCGCGATGGCCTCGCGGCCCAGCCGGGAGATCGCGTCAGCGAAATCGAGGTACACCCCGCGCCCCTCGTGCGCTACTCCGTGGCCGGCGTCGCAGACCTCCTTGGCAGCGCGCGACGCGATGTCGCGCGGCACGAGGTTGCCGAAGGCGGGGTACCTGCGCTCGAGAAAGTAATCGCGCTCGCTCTCCGGGATATCGGCCGGCTTGCGGCCGTCGCCGGCCGTCTTCGGTACCCAGATGCGACCGTCGTTGCGCAGCGATTCGCTCATCAGGGTGAGCTTCGACTGATAGTCGCCGTGCACCGGGATGCAGGTGGGGTGGATCTGCGTGTAGCAGGGATTGGCGAAGTAGGCGCCGCGCCGATGGGCGCGCCAGATCGCCGTCGTATTGCAGCCTTTGGCGTTGGTCGAGAGAAAGAACACATTGACGTAGCCGCCGGTTGCCAGCACGACTGCGTCCGCCGAGTACGAAGTGATTTCGCCGCTCACCATGTCCCGGGTGACGACGCCGCGAGCCCGGCCCTCGTCGACGACGAGGTCGAGCATCTCGGTGCGAGGGAACATCTGCACCTTGCCGAGCCCGATCTGGCGCTCGAGCGCCTGGTAGGCCCCCAACAGGAGCTGCTGGCCGGTCTGGCCGCGGGCGTAGAAGGTGCGCGACACCTGGGCACCGCCGAAGGATCGGTTGTCGAGGTAGCCTCCGTACTCGCGGGCGAAGGGCACGCCCTGGGCGACACACTGATCGATGATGTTGACGCTGACGTCGGCGAGCCGGTAGACGTTGGCTTCACGCGAGCGGAAGTCTCCACCCTTGACGGTGTCGTAGAACAGCCGGAAGACGCTGTCGCCGTCGTTCTGATAGTTCTTCGCAGCATTGATGCCGCCCTGGGCCGCGATCGAGTGCGCCCGGCGAGGGCTGTCCTGGAAGCAGAAGCACTTGACGTTGTAACCCTGCTCCGCCAGGGTCGCCGACGCCGACCCACCGGCCAGGCCAGAGCCTATGACGATGATCTCGAACCGGCGCTTGTTGGCGGGGTTGACGAGCTTCAGCTCGAACTTGTGCTTCTCCCATTTCTGGGCAATCGGACCTGACGGTACTTTGGCGTCCAGTGTCATCGCTCACCCACCAGCCCGACCAGGACCGAGATCGGAAACGACACGTTGCCGATGAAGATCAGGGTCGCAAAGACCTTGGCGAAGGTGCGCCGCCAGGGATTGAGATTCGCCTGGCTCCAGCCGAGCGACTGAAAAAGGCTCCAGAGGCCGTGGTAGAGGTGCAGTGCCAAGGCGGCCTGGGCCACGATGTAGAAGGCGCTGATCGGCCACACCCGGAAGCCGGCGACCACATTGTGGTACACGTCGCCGGCCACGAAATCCGGGTGGGCCCAGGTGAAGCCCCAGGTGAAGTGAGCCAGGTGGTAGATCACGAACAAGAGGATCAAGACGCCGCCCCAGCGCATCGTGCGCGAGGCGTAGGTGGCCCTGACGACCCTCCGTCCGGCGTAGTCGATCGGGCGCGCTCGCCGGTTGATCATCGTCAGCTGCCAGGCCGCCAGGATGTGGACGCCGACGGCCGCCAGGATCCCGACGCGGGCGATCCACAACAGCCCGCCGTGGGGCAAGAGCGGCGAGCCGACGTCGCGCAGCCACTCGGCGTAGTGGTTGATGCTCTCCGGCCCTAGATACAGCTTCAGGTTACCGATCATGTGGCCCAGCACGAACCCGAAGAGCATCAGGCCTGTCACAGCCATCAGCACCTTCTTTCCCACAGCCGAGCGATAGAAAGTCAGCAAGATGGTACTAGCTCCCCATTCCCGCCCTGCGAACCGATCGCAGTAGAGGTGCGATCATAGTCTCTGGTCTACTGATCGGAAAGCGACGGCCTACCAAGAAGAAGTGGGTCTCGGCGCTAACCGAGACCCACCATGGGGGGAACGCCCGTTTCGCGGGCGAGGAACCCTGTTTCGGGCCAGTTCTGGCGTCTCTGAGAGTCCGTCGAACCGGTGTGACACTCAGTATCATACGATGCACCGAAAATATGGTGTGTGGCCTACTCCACACTCCTGCCGCGGCGCCGACGGTACCTAGGACGCCTAGGTCGTGACCGACGGGGAGGTTGAGCTCGCCGACTAGGGACCTCGCGAGCCACCCGCTGCCAGGCTTGGAACTCACTCTTGCCCTCGCCTGTGGCTTCGACCATGATCTCGAACAGGCCCAGGGCGTCCAGAAAGGAGGTCCGGCGCGCCAGCTGGATCCTCTCGTTGACGTTCCACCGCCGCTCGCCCAAGCTGTTGAAAGTCTCGAGGGCCAGGCCGGCCGCCTCGGCCTTGAACCTGGCCACCGTGTGGCGAGCAAAGAAAGGAGCGGTCACCTGCTCGGTCAACTCTCGCAGTCGCCAGCGCTGGATCCGGCGCCCGGTCTCCTCCTCCACCTGCCGTCGGCGCATCAAAACCCCCGGTAGCAGCAACGCCGCCAGCAGCGTCGGATCGCTCAACTCGACCCTGCGCCGCACCAGCGTGTCGATGGCCGGGATAAGGCGCTCGAACTCAGCCGCGCCATGGCGCCGCGCGGCGAGGATCAGGCTCGCCTCGGGCAGGACGATAGCCAGCAGCCCGAGGTCGTGCATCCATTGCATCGCGGGGCCCGCCGCGCCGCAACGCAGGAGTTGGATGATCTCTTCCGTGATCCGGGCAGGCGCCGCTTTCTCGATCTCGCGGGCCAGCTTCCCAATCGCCGCCTGGGACTGCCGATCGATAGTGAAAGAGAGCCGCCCGGCCATCTCGCAGGCACGCATCATGCGCACGGGGTCCTCGCGGAAACGGACCTCGGGGTCGCCGATGGTACGGATGACGCCGGCTGCCAAATCTTCTATCCCGCCCACGTAGTCGATGACCGAGAACTGCCCGATGTCGTAGAAGAGGGCATTGACCGTGAAGTCCCGGCGGAAGGCATCCTCCCGCGGCGTGCCGAAGACGTTGTCGGACGTGATCAGCAGCTCACCGGGCGCCGAAGCCTGCTCCTTCGGGTCCGGATCGCGCCGAAAGGTCGCGAGCTCGACGATGCCGTCGTGAAAGAAAACGTGCACGAGGCGGAACCGGCGGCCGATGATCCGCGAGTTGCGAAACAGGCGACGCACCTGGTTGGGCCGAGCGTCGGTCGCCACGTCGAAGTCCTTCGGCCGCCGGCCGAGCATGAGGTCGCGCACGCTGCCGCCGACCATGTAGCCCTTGAAGCCCGCCCGGTCGAGCCGGTAGAGAACCTTGAGGGCATTGGAATTGATGTTCTTGCGGGAGATCGGATGCTCGGAGCGATCGAGAACTCGTGGCTCGTTGGAATCCGTCATCCCCATTCCGGCCGAGTATAGGGCTCCAGAGCTCCGGCCGCCTGGACCCTGGGCCGCAGGTTCTCCGGCAGCTCCACTCGGCCCGGGTCCAGGCCTGCCGCTCGAACCTCGACCACCGCCGCCCCCGGTCCGGTCCGCCGCGCGATGGCCCGGCCAGTGCCTTTGGCAACGACGACCTCGCCGCGGACATTGAAGCTGCTCAACTCCACCGGGCCCCTACCTTCGAGCCCCACGAGCCCATTCCAGGCAGTGACCGTTTCACCACAGTCGTCGACCGCCCGGAGGCGCAAGTCGTGCCAACCGTCGCTCTCCTCGCCGACCGGTAGGGCTCGTGCCCGCAAGGCAGCGGCGGGCCCGAAGGGCCGCAGCTCGCAATGCACGTTACCTGCGGCGTGAAGCCCGACCGCGGACAACGCGACCGCAGCGAACGGCAATTCGAGCTCGCGGTGCAACCCGGCCGGGTCGAAGGTTATCTGGCGATCGCCTGCCACCACCGTCACGCGTGCACAGTTGGTGAAGAGGTCGAGGCGCACCGGAGCGCCCGGCTCCGTGTCGCCCCAGGGCCCGATCACCTCGACGAAGGGCTGCTCGTAGTAACGGGCCTTGAACAGGGACGCCGCGAGTTTCGGCTGACGCCAAGCGTCGAACTTGCCAGTGAAACGCACGTAGCGCCGCCGAAACATCGTCGGGTAGTCGTTGAAGGACCACAGGGCATGGCCAACGACATACTCCTTGTCGGCGAGCGCCACCCACAGATCCTTGATCGCCTTCACTTGAGCGCGCTCGGCCTCCAGAGCACCGCGCTCTGCCTGCTGGTTGCAGGCCTCGCTGATCACGACAGCGCCAGTGCGGCAATGCTCGCGGACCTCGTCCAAGACCTCCACCTCGTAGTTGCAGCCCCAGACATCCGGCATGCCGAGGGTTCGAGCGCGCCGCGCCCGGTAGAGGTGATTCTCGGCGTAGATCGACGGCCGCGAGGGATCGAGATCATGGATGATGTCGCTCAAGGCGACGAAGGCACGCCGGTGCTGGGATTCGTTGCCCATACCCCACAGCACGATCGACGGGTGGTTGCGATCGCGCCGAATCATCGACTCCATCTGGGTTCGCGCCCGGCGCAACCAGCGACCTCCGCGGACACTTTTCCACGAAGCGATCTCGGCGTAAATCATCAAGCCCTCTTCATCGCAGGCATCGAGGAACTCACTGTGTTGGGGGTAGTGCGAGAGGCGGACGAAGTTACCCCCGAGCTGGCGAATCGTGCGGGCATCCTCGCGATGAAGCCACTGCGGCAGCGCGTTGCCGAGCCCGGGCAGACACTCGTGACGGTTGAAGCCCCTGAGCTCGCACGGCTCGCCGTTGAGGCTCAGGCCGGCGGAGGTGAAGTCCACCTGCCTCAGTCCGAAGCGCACGGTCACCGTATCGAGGAGCTCATCCCCCTGCCGCAGTTCCGCCCGAACGTGGTAGAGCCGCGGGGTCCGAGGACTCCACAGGACGGCCTGCGCCAGCCCACACCACGCCACGCCCGCAGCGGCCTCTCCTTCCCACTCTCCGACCGGCTGGCCGAGGTCGTCGCTCAGGATCCAGCGCGCCGACAGGCCCTGCCCCGCACCACCGCTGAGCGCAAAGCGAATCTCGACTCGGGGGTCCGTCGTCACCTCGTGAGTCAACACCTGAAGGCTCCGCTGATCGAAGCAGAGAGTGGAGCGCCACTCGAGCCAGAAGCGCCCCGCCAGGCCGCCGAAGAGCAGGAAGTCGGGATTGTCGGTCCCCGGCAAGACATAGTCCGGGCACTCGTTGGTGAGCTCGATCGCCAACTCGTTGGCGTCACTGTGCCGCAGCCACCTGCCGACAGGGCACTCGAAACCGAGGTACTGGCCGTCGAAGCGGCCGAGCCGCCGGCCGTTGAGTCGCAGGGTCGCCAAACCGTAGAAGCCCTCGCTGCACAGGAACCACTCCCCGTCTCCGGCAACTCGCTCCGGCGTCTCGAAGGCGTGCTCGTAGACTCCGGGACCGCGGTAGTACTCGACGTCGGGCTGAAAGGTGTCCGTCCTGTTCCAGCAGTGCGGCAGGTCGACGACGGACCAGGCCTCGGCGGCGGCCGAGGAGCGTGCTTTCCCCCGGCGGAAACGCCACCCTCGGTTCAGGCCATAGCGCAATCGTGTCATTGCGAGTCAGTTGGGAAGACGGATCGGTCCGGGAGCTCCGGGGTGGCGACGGTGCCGGCGATCGACGACCGGCACCCAGGGAGGACAAGGATGCCACACTACGCGCCGAATCGTGTGTCCCCTGGCGAATCCTCGGCCGAGTGTTTCCGGGATCAGTTCGGCACCGAGCCCGCACTCTCGCTACACGCGCCAGGTCGGGTCAACGTGCTCGGCGCCCACGTCGACTACCACCAGGGCCTGGTCCTGCCTGGAGCGATCGACCGGGGACTGGACTTCGCCGCCGCCGCGCGGGGGCGACCCCCTGATCCTCCGCTGCTGATTGGTCTCCGGATCAGTCGTGATCGTGACCTCGCCCGCGACTCCGACCGCGCCGATCATGGCGATCATCCCGGCGGTCGTAGCGATGGTGACGCTGGTCGTAGCGATGGTGACGCCGGTCGTAGCGATCATGACGTAGGTGGTGACGCGAGTCGTAGCGGTTGCGATCGTAGCGGTAGTGCTGAGGCGACGGCGCCACCCGGTATCCGAAATAGCCGTAGCCGCCGGCAGGCTCGTAGCCGTAGCGGCTGAAGTGATGACGTATCAGGGGACACGACGAAGCGTGGTAGTAGTGGCGGTCGCGGATGTAGCAGGCCGAGCCACACTGGTATCCGTCGTAATGCAACCGGGGGCTCGTGCGGTAAAAATACCGCGGCGCATGCCTGTAGCCGTGATGATGGTCGCTGAAGCCGAGGGAGAAATGAGCGCCGCCGATCGAGAAAGCGGCGCC
>JAPUJD010000125.1 GCA_027296385.1 Acidobacteriota bacterium
GAACCGGGAGCGCGTGGAGCTCAGGCAGGAGCTGACCTCGTCGGAGCCTGATAGGCAACGGGTGGAGGAGCTGGTCAGCAGCACCGGAGATCGCGCCGAGGCGCTCGACCGTGCCTTCGCCGAGAACGTGCTCTTCGTTCGCGAGATGCTCGACGGTGCGCCGGAGCAGCGCTACATCCGATTCCTTGCCGAGATGTACAGCCGCGAGCGTAGCGGCTGGCCGCCCGGCTCGCAGCGCCGGGACCGCCAGCGGTAGGACGGGCGGACACCGCCGAGGCACGAGTCTGGATTCCGGCTTTCGCCGGAATGACGGTGGACTCCACACACGCCCAGGGCTCCGCCGAGCAGACTCTTAGGTGGTCGTTCGTGGGTTGGCGAAGAATTCGCGGGCGGCTGTCGCTGGGTCTCCCACGAGGTGTTCGATGCCCCCATCCTCGGTCCAGTCCGCCGGTAGGTACTGGCGGTAGGGTGAGGTCAGGAAGCGTTCGTCGAGGAGGGCGACGATGCCGCTGTCGTCGGCCGACCGGATCAGCCGGCCAGCCGCCTGGACGACGCGGGTCATGCCGGGGACGACGAAGGCGTATTCGAAACCGCGCTCGAACTGCTCCTCATAGTAGCGCTTGAGCAGCTCGCGTTCGAGACTGACACCGGGCAGACACGGGCCGATCACCGCCACGGCCTTGAGCATGTCGCCCGGGTAGTCCACACCCTCGGCGAAGACGCCGCCGGCGACCGCCAAGAGCAGCACGTCGCCGGCGAGGCTGGTGCGCAAAGCGTCGAGCAGGAGCTCGCGCTCGCGGTCGCTGTCGAGGCGCGACTGGATCAACACCCGCTTGCCCGGCACCTGGAGGTGGCGCCCGACCTCGTCGAGGAACTTGTAGCTCGGGAAGAGCGCCAAGCAGTTGCCGGGGACGTTGGCGGCCAGCTCCCCGAGCCGATGGGCGATGGGCTGGTAGTTGTCGGGCCGCTGACGCCAGGTGGTGGCCACCGAGTCGTCGATGACGAGCCGCCGGTTCTCCGCCGGGAACGGAGTCGGCAGGGTCACGTGATCGAAGCGGTCGCGGTCGAAACCCAAGAGGTCGCGGTAGAACTCGATCGGCGAGAGGGTGGCCGACAACCCGATGACGCTGTGGGTGCGGTTGATCAGGGCGCCGAGCTGGCGACTCGGGTCTTTGCACAGGATGCGGATCGCGGTGCCGTCGGGCCCGCGTTCGGCATACTGGCTGAAGGCCGGGCCGTCGGCGATGACCATGCTGTTGAGAAAGCGCAGCAGGTCGAAATAGAGCGTCACGAAGGGATCGCGAGCGCGAAAGGTCGAGGTGTCGCGCCGATGTTCGAGATAGTCGATGAAGACCTCGTCGAAGTCGACCCTCAGGGCGAAGAGGTCGTCTTCGGGCAGGGCGATCTCGGCCGCCCGGGCGTTGCCCCCGACGTCGTCGAGCGCCGCTGCCGTCGTGCTTTCGATCAGGGCCGTGAGGCGGTGGGTCAAGGCGACGATGCGGCGGTGCACGGAGGAGCCGCCGACCAAGCCCTCGGCCACCAGCCGGGACTCTTGGGTCGTCAGGGCGGGGCTGTAGTAGCCGCGGCCACGCTCGACCAGATTGTGGATCTCGTCGACGACGAGGATGACGTCGGAGAGGTCGTTGTCGCCGCTGAAGTCGGTCAGCCCGACGTAGGGATCGAAAGCGTAGTTGTAGTCGCACACGACGACCTGCACGCCGTGTGCGAGCTCGAGGCTGACCTCGAAGGGGCAGACCTCGGCCCCCCGGGCGGCCTCGAAGATGCCATCCGGCAGCAGGGTCGTGGCGCTCGTTCTGAGGTGGCGCACGACCTGCGAACTGTGGAGCTTGGCGTAGTAGTCACGGGCATAGGGACAGTACTCCTCGTGGCACAGGACCTCGTCGTTGGCGCACATCTTGGCCTTGGCTCGCAGCTGCAGAGTGTGGAAGACGTCCTCCCGATTGAGCAGCTCGAGTACGCTTGTCGCCATCGACTGTTGCAGTGTCTTGGCTGTCAGTACGAACACGCGCTTGTCGTGCTTGAGGGCGTAGCGCAGGGCGGGGTAGAGGGCGGCGACCGTCTTGCCGATGCCGGTCGGCGCTTCGAGGAGGAGATGGCCGGCGTGCTCGAGCGTCTGGTCGATGGCGTCGATGATGCGCTCCTGTCCGGGCCGCATCGATTCGTACGGGAACTCCAGCCGCTCGCCCGCCCCGCGCCGGCTCGCCAGGGCCGCGTGTTTCTCCTCGTACTCGCTCAGCAACCGATCGAGACGTTGCTTGACACCCCGCTCGAGGCGACCGAGCTCGAGCTCCACCTCGTTTCGGTCCACTACCTCGCTGCCGATCTCGATCAGCACGAGCTCGGCGGCGACCCGTTCGTGGCCCTCTCGCGCCAGTATCCAGGCATAGAGCCGCGCCTGCTGTTCGTAGAGCTGCCGCACGGCGCTCGCGAGAGCCCCGTCGCGCCGTACGGACTTGATCTCCTCGACCACCAGCACGCCGTCCGCGGCCTTGCGCAGCCCGTCGGCCCGGCCATGGATCGTGACTTCCCAGCCGCGGTGGCTGAGAGTGGTCGAGAGGGCCACCTCGCGCCGGTAGGTCGAGTCGGTGGCGAGCGCCTGCTCCTGGTAGTGCGAGTGGATCGCCTGGCCGAGCCACATGCGCTCGTAGCCGCCGCGGTTGGCGAAGCCGAGGCTCTTTTGCAGTCGCGTATCGAGGAGATCCGCGACGGCGAGCTCGAGAGTGAAATTCTCGCCGTCGAATCTCGGCGCCATGACCACAGTTTAACCCGCGACTGGGCTTTCGCGTGGGTAGACCTGGCAGGCTCTGTGGGATAGCCTCTCGGTCGTGACGAACGGTAACCGACCGATCATCGAACTGCCGCAGATGCCGAAGCTTCCCAAGTTGCCGAAGGGTGGGCTACAGATCGGCGCGATTGCCATCGTGGCGTTGTTTCTCGTCACCTCGAGCTTCTACCAGGTCGACCCGGAGGAGGTCGGCATCGTGCTGCGCTTCGGCAAGTTCACCGCGGAAACCACGCCCGGCCTGCACCTCAAGCTGCCCTTCGGCATCGATCGGGTGATCAAGGTGCCGGTACAGCGCCAGCTCAAGCAGGAGTTCGGCTTCCGCACGGTGAGCGCCGGCGTGCGCAGCGAGTTCCGACGGGCCACGGGCGAGTCGAACATGCTGACCGGCGACCTCAACGCCGCCGTCGTCGAGTGGGTCGTGCAGTACCGGGTCGACAATCCCTACAACTACCTCTTCCGGGTCCGCGACGTCGGCAATACTCTGCGCGATCTGTCGGAGGCGGTGATGCGCCAGGTTGTCGGCGATCGTACCGTGGACGAGGTGCTCACCATCGGTCGCCAGGAGGTGGCGGATCTCGTCGAGCAGCGCCTCCAGGAGCTCTGCACGCAGTACGAGACGGGGATCAGGATCGAGCAGGTCGTGCTCCAGGACGTGACGCCGCCCGATCCGGTCAAGCCGTCCTTCAACGAGGTCAACCAGGCCGAGCAGCAGCGTGAGACGCTGATCAACCAGGCGCAGTCCGAGTACAACAAGGTCATCTTCCGCGCCCAGGGCGAGGCCCAGCAGACGATCGAGCAGGCGGAAGGCTACGCCATCGACCGCGTCAACCGGGCGGAGGGTGAGGCCAACCGCTTCGTCGCGGTCTTCACCGAGTATCGCAAGGCGCCGCAGGTGACCCGCAAACGGCTCTACCTCGAAACCCTCGCCGACGTGCTGCCGAAGATGGGCAGCAAGATCATCATCGATGAGGACCTGACCGGCGTGCTGCCGCTGCTCAACCTGCAAGGCGCGCCACGACGGGAAGAGGGGGGCGGCAACTGATGCTTCGCGGTCTGGTCATCGTCGTGGCTCTTGTCGCCGTCCTGGCGCTCTCCGGTGCGGCCTATGTCATCAACGAAGCCGAACAGGCGATCGTCACTCAGTTTGGCCAGCCCGTCGGCGACCCGGTGACTGCGCCGGGGCTGCATTTCAAGGTGCCGTTCATCCAGAAGGTGCACCGGTTCGACAAGCGTTTCCTGGAGTGGGACGGCGATCCCAACGAGCTCACCACCAAGGACAAGCGGTTCATCTTCGTCGATACGCTGGCGCGCTGGCGGATCACCGATGCGTTGCTCTACTTCCAGCGTCTGCAGGACGAACGGCGGGCTCAGAGCCGGCTCGACGACATCCTCGACGGCGAGACTCGCAACGCTATCGCCAACCACGACCTCGTGGAGGTGGTGCGGACGAGCAACCGTGAGCCGGCGCAGGACGAGTCGAGCTTCGAGCAGGTGCAAACGACGCTGGCGCAGATCGAGGTCGGGCGCGAGAAGATCCGCCTCGAGATCTTGACCAAGGCCCAGTCGCGCACGAGCGACCTCGGGATCGAGATCCTCGACTTCCAGCTCAAGCGCATCAACTACGTCGAGGACGTGCGGCAGAAGGTCTACCAGCGCATGATCGCCGAGCGCGTTCGCATCGCCGACCGCTATCGCTCCGAGGGCGAGGGCGAAGCGGCGCGGATCAGCGGTGAGCGCGAGCGCGAGCTCAAGCGCATCGAGTCCGAGGCCTACCGCACGGCGCAGGAGATCGTCGGCCGGGCGGACGCCAGGGCGACCGAGATCTACGCCTCGGCCTACGATCAGTCGGCCGATTCGCGCCGGTTCTACGAGTTTCTAAAGACGATGGAGACGCTGCGGGCGACGGCCAGCAGCGAGACCTCGATCGTGCTCTCGACCGATGGCGAGTTCTACAGTTTCCTCAAGGATTCAGGGTAGGCGGTAGCTAGTCGTTCGACTCCGAGTGACCGAGCGCGCCGCGCCATGAGCCCCCGAGGTCGCGCTCGCGCGGTTGTCGTCGTGCTCGGCGGCTTCCTGCCGGCGGCGGTCTTCGGCCTCTACAACGAGCTCACGGCGGCGGCCGAGAGCGCCCGCCGGGTCGCCCCGGCCTTGGGCATCCACATCGTCGACGTCGAAACCGGCGAGACGGTCTACGCCTTTGAGCCCGACCGCCAGCGCATCGTGGCCTCGAACACCAAGCTCCTGACCTCCGCCGCGGCCGTCGACCGCCTGACGCCGGGTTACTTCATCGAGACCGCGCTGCAGGCCCGGGGCCTGGTGATCGACGGCGAGCTCTTGGGCGACCTCGCCGTGGTCGGTGCCGGAGACCCGACCATCTCCGGTCGGCACTACGGTGACGACCCGCTGTTCATCTTCCGACGTTGGGGCGAGCAGCTCAGAGGCGCCGGCATCGACCGCGTCCGCGGCGATCTGGTACTGGTCCACGGCCTCTTCGAGTCCCGACAGATCCATCCCGACTGGCCGCGCGATCAGCTCCACAAGTGGTACGAGGCGCCGGTGTCGGCGCTCTCCTTCAACGACAATTGCGTCTGGGTCTGGGTGCGTCCGGGCGCGACGCCCGGGGCGCCGGCTCAGGTGGAGGTGACTCCCGACCTGGCGACGGTCAGGATCCGCAACCGCGCCCGCACGACCAGCAGGAAGCGCAATCACAAGATCGCGGTCGATCGGAAGCCAGGTAGCGACGTGATCGAGGTCTCGGGCTGGGTCTACCGCGGCGCCGAGCCCTTCGTCGTCGCGGTGACCGTGCCCGACCCGGAGCTCTTCTTCGGTCAGGCACTACGAGCGGGGCTGGGGCAGGCCGGCGTGACGATCGAGGGCGAGCTGCGCATCGAGCCGCGGCTGCCGGATGCGACCTGGAGGCGGCTGGCACTGCATCGAACGAGCCTGCCGACCGTGCTCGAGGTCGTCAACAAGCGAAGCCAGAACTTCTACGCCGAGACCCTGCTCAAGCTCCTCGGGGCCGAAGGCTGCGGCGAGGGCAGTTGGCGCTCCGGGATCGAGGTGGTCGCTTCGTTCCTCGAGGGGCTGGGTATCGAGCGCGGCACCTATTCGTACGTCGACGGTTCGGGCATGAGCCGCAACAACCGCTTCTCGCCCCGGCAGTTCACGACTCTGCTGCGCCATATGTACTTCCACCCCCACGGGCGGTCCTACATGCAGTCGCTGGCCTACAGCGGTGAGTCGGAGCTCGAGCCGCCGTGGATGAGCTCGTCGCTGTCGGAGCGTTTCGAGGAGGACCGGTACCAGCGAAACGTGCTGGCCAAGACGGGCGGGCTCAACGGCGTCTCGACCCTCTCAGGCTACGCCAAGGCCCAGTCAGGCAAGGTCTACGCTTTCTCGATACTCTGCAATTCGGCATCGGCGCGCTGGCGCGCCAGGCAGGCTCAGGACCGTATTGTCCGGACCCTGATAGATCGCGGGTGAGAAGAGCATGAGCGAAGCGGCCAGGGGCTCGCGTCACGGGAGCCTGCTGCGGCAGGTCGAGGCCCTGGTCGCCTCGATCGAGTCCGACGAGGGCTCCAAGTCGGTCTACGACATCGCCTCTCAGGTAGTGCAGCGCTTCGGTGAAGAGCTCGGTCTCACCGGTGGCAGGATCTACGACCGGGACGGCTCCGACTACGTGCTGACGGCGACCTTCCCGGACGGGGAACGGGCGTTGCCCGAGGTCCGGATTCCCGATACCTACGGGCCGATCGACATCGTCCTGCAACATCGCTTCGTCTACATGCAGCCTGGAGACCCCGGGCTCGACCCTGACCTCGAGGCCGCCATAGGAGCCGGCGAGTTTGCCGCGATCTGGGTCAACAGCGAGGTGTGCGATTGCATCCTCGCCTTCGACGTCGCACCGGACGCCGAGAGCGACGACATCCGTTTCTCCCTCTCGATTCTGCGCTACAGCATCAACCACCGATTGCGGGAGACCTGGCTCGGCGGGGTGCTCCGCGAGGCCCGGATGATCCAGACCTCGATCCTACCTCGACGCTCGCCGAGTTACGGCGAATTCGATCTCGCCGGGCAGAGCCGACCTATCGAGGTCGTCGGCGGAGACTTCTACGATTTCATTCCCATCACTCCGAAGATCCTCGGACTGGCCATCGCTGACGTCACCGGTCACGGCCTGCCCGCCGCTCTGCAGACGCGGGATATCTACATGGGCCTGAGAATGGGCCTGTCGCGCGACCTGAAGATCATCCGCACGGTGGAGAGGCTCAATCGCATTGTCAGCCGTAGCACCCTGACGAGCCGGTTCGTCTCGATGTTCTACGGCGAGCTCGAGCTCAACGGGCTCTTCATCTACGTCAACGCGGGGCATCCGGCGCCTTTCCACATCGATCGCGAAGGCAAGGCGACGGCGCTGTCCGAGGGCGGACCGGTGTTGGGTCCCCTGCCCGACGCCAGCTACGAGCGCGGCATGATCCGCTTGGCCCCCGGTGACTGCCTCGTGCTCTATACCGACGGCATGGTCGAGACCGAGGGCGAGGTCGATGGTGTCACCGAGGAGTACGGTGTCGAGCGGCTCCTGTCCAAGGCTCGGGAGTGCTCGAGTCTCTCGGCTGCCGAGACCGTCGACGCGATCTTCCGCGACGTCGAGGAGTTCGCTTCAGCGGACCGCCCTGCCGACGATCGCACGATGGTCGTGCTGAAGTACCCTGAGAAGAGCTAGCCGACGTCGGCGCTGCGAGTGACGCACATCAGCACCGCGTCGACCAGGAAGACCCCGACATACCCCTCTTCGATCTCGAGCAGCTCACCGACCGTGCACTCCACCTGTGTGCTCCTGGGGTCGGTCAACGTGAGCGTCAACGTCTTCGGCGTCTTCTTGCCGAACCGGACGACCCACGAGGGACTGTCCTCGCGGTAATACTCGCCGCGCTCGGTGACCGCCTTCTTGTCGGCGACGGCGGCGCCGATGCGCACGACGTCGGTGAAGAGGAGGTCCTTGTCGCTGCTTTCGAACTCCATCATCGCCAGGGCCGCCTCGCGCCATTCGGCTTCGGACAGGCCTGCGAGCGCGGCGGCGTACTCTTGCCTTGCCCCGCCGGTCTGGTTTTGCCGGTCCTGCCAGCCGAAATTCGAGCTATTGGGCCGGCGGACGCTGGGGTTGCTGCCCCTTCCTTGGCTGACCGCGGCGGTTGCGGTGCACACTGTCAGGAGTAACACGAGACTCAGGCTTCTCATTTTTCAACCTCCGTTTCGAACGCGGCTCGATCACTAGAGTAGCATCTCAAGGTTCCTTGCCAGCACCCTACGTTGCCGCTTGGCCAGGTATTCCCGCGATGGCTAGCGCCGTGAGACAATCTCGATCTCCTGGCGCAGCTTGATGATCGATTGCGGCGGATAGACGCCGGGGCGCAGCTGGACGCCGGGGTAGATACTGGTGCCGGCGCCCACGATACAGCCGGGGTGGAGCACACAGTTGCAGCCGGTGTTGACGCCGTCGCCGAGAATGGCCCCAAGCTTGCGGCGGGCGGTTACGATGGCTTCGTCGCCGTCGGTGAGGTGGACTTCGCCGCCGTCGTGGCGGAAATTCGACAGGATGGTGCCAGCCCCGAGGTTGACTCCGCTGCCGAGGATGGAATCCCCGACGTAGGACAGGTGCGGGGCCTTGGCTCCCGGCAGGAAGATCGAGCGTTTGACCTCGGTGTTGGCACCGATCAAGGAGCCGTCGCCGATCCAGCAACCGCCCCGCAGGTAGACCCCGGACTTGATCGTGACGTCGGCGCCGATCGAGACCGGTCCCTCGATGACGGCGGTGGGGTGAATCCGCGTGCCGGCACCGATTGCGATCCGATCGCCGCGCAGGTAGAAGTCCGGCGACAGGCTGATCTCGATGCGCTCCGACGGCAGAGCACCCAGAGCTTGCGTCAGGGGCTCGCCCAACAGTTGCCAGGGTGCCTGATCGTCGAAGTCGCCGGCGAAAGGCAGTGGGACCTCGGCGAAGAGAGGCGGGATCGACATCGCCGCCATTATGACCCAGCGGAAAACCGGTGACAGGAACCTCATTCGCCGATCACCCGCTCCAGCTTCTCGATGCGACGGTCAGGGCGAAGTGAGTATCCTGTCACCGGTTTTCCCATGGCCCAGCATCGCTCACTCCCGAGGTCCTTTTTCCAGCGCCCCGCTGGCGAAGTGGCGCCAGACCTCTTGGGCCATCATCTCGTGCGTCGCCTCGGCCGCCGGAGCCTGATCCTGCGGATCGTCGAGACCGAGGCTTATCTCGGTGCCTCGGATCGCGCCAGCCACGCCTGGAACGATCGTCGAACACAACGGACCTCGGTTCTCTTCCGACGCGGCGGAGTAGCCTACGTCTACTTTGTCTATGGCATGCACTACATGCTCAACGTCGTCACCGGTGGCGCGGACGACGGTTCGGCGGTCCTGATCCGCGCCGGCGAGCCCGTCGCCGGTAGCGAGGAAATGCGCGTCAGGCGCGGCTTGGAACGGGCGCCGCGCGCGGGGGATCTTGCGGGTGGGCCGGGCAAGCTGTGTCGAGCGCTGGCGATCGATAGCGAGCTCAACGGCGCGCCGCTGGATAGCGGCCCGCTGATTCTGGCCGAGGGCTCGCCTCCGGCGCCCCACGAGGTCGCAGTCGGCCCCAGGGTCGGAGTCGCCTATGCCGGTGCAGCGGCCGATTGGCTGCTGCGGTTCGCCGAGGAAGGCAATCCGCACGTCTCGCGGCCGCGACTCTAGCCTCGGGACTCCTCGCGGCGGGAGCAGGGTTGGGGAGAGAAGCTGGGCTAGCTGAGGTAGATGTGCCCGTCCGCCAGTAGTTTCCAGAGCACGACTTGCGTTTCCAGGGGCTTGATCGGTGAAATCTTGAGAATTGTGCCGATGTCGTACTTGCCGTCGATACGGCTGAGGATAAAGCCGGCCTCGGCCGAGATCTCGAGCTTGGCCAGATCATCGAGATGGCCGCTCGGGTGGGGAACCGCGGTTGGCGTGATCTCGCTGTCGGCGAGAGTCTGGCGGATATTGGTCTCGACTTCCGTGGCCAGAGACTTCAACTCGCTGGAGTCGGGGTCCAGGTCGCAGGCAGCGCGGATGTGGCGCAGGGCGGCCACCAGCCGGCGCTCCGACAGGAGGTTGTTCGCGGCCTCGATCAGGGCTGCTGCGTCGATTGCTTCGCCGTTGGTGACCGGCGCCGGCGGCGGCCCGACCGACCGCGGGCGCACGACCTTGAGATGCGACAGCCGTATCTGCTCCCACAGCACCCGGCAGACGTGGAACTCGCTCGAGTGGGTCTCCAGCCCGATCTCCTCGACAGTGCGGTCGTCGTTGACGAGTTGCAGGATCTTCTCCGCCCCTGGATCGCCTTCGGCCGCCACCAGTTTGCCGATCGCCACGGCCACGCAGAGCTTGGAGGGTATCGATTCGCGAATCCGGGTCCAGTCGTCTAGCCGTTTGGCCCCGCGCAGGACCAGGGTTTGCACGTCGATCGAGATCGGCACCATCTCGAAGGGCGGGAGCTCGTCGTCGACGAACTGGAAGTCGGCCTCGGTCCAGGTGAAGATATCGTAGATGCTCTCCTCGGCCTTGAGACGCAGCATCTGCTCGAGCTCGACCTGGCCGATGGCGCCGAGGGTCGTCAGGATCTGGCCGAGCAGCATGCGGTTGCCTTCTTGTATCTCGATGGCCTTGGCCAGCGTGAACTCGTCGAGAAAACCGTGGCTGACGAGGAAGTGTCCGAGATACTCCGTCCTCTCGCTCGAGGCCGCGGCGATGATGCGGCCCTGGCGAAAGAAGACCTGCTTCTGGACCCTGACGTTGGCGATGAGGAGGGTGCCGGTCTTCTGGCTCCGGGCCAGCCACTGCAGCAGCTCGGGGAAGTCCATCGAGTGGAGGTTGCCGGTCAGGCTCATCTCGCGACCTCGCCGCTCGAGGACTCGGTAGGAGCCGCGTGCCTCCGCTGCCATATCAACACGATGCCATCCGACCTCGCCGGCACTATTGCTGAGCGCGCGCGCTGACGAATGATGCGGGCCGGCGCCGGGCGCGGATCGCGGTCGCCTGCCGGGGTGGGCTCATCAGAATCTCACCGGCGTAGAGTCGTCGTCCTGCCTGATCGTGTCGATGAACCGGATCGTGCGCTCGGCGAGTGACATGTAGAGGGTCGAGGTGCGCGAGCCGCCGCCGAAGAAGCGCACGCCCTCCATGATGCGGTCGCCGGTGACAGCCGTGCTCGAGAGCACGATGTCGGAGCCGGGGGCCAGATCCTCGGTGTGACGCAAGCGGTTGACATCCTGGATTCCAAGCGCCGCGACGCGAGCCCTCTGCTTGGCGTCGAGCGGCGTGAGCCGAGCCTGGATCTCGCCGCCGAGACAGCGCATCGCGGCCGCGGTGATCACTCCTTCGGGAGCACCGCCGGTGCCCATTACAGAGTGGATGCCGCTGCCGCGGACGGCGGCGGCGATGCCGGCCGACAGGTCACCGTCCCCGATCAGTCGAATGCGCGCTCCTGCCTGCCTGATGTCACAGATCAGCTGCTCGTGGCGCTCGCGCTCGAGCACCACGATGGTCAGGTCTTCGACGTCGCGGTCGAAGGCCTTGGCGATGTTGCGCAGGTTCTCGGCCACCGGCGCATCGAGATGGACCTGGCCCTTCGCCGTCGGTCCGACGACGATCTTGTCCATGTAGATGTCGGGGGCGTGCATCAGGCCGCCGCGCTCGGCAGCGGCGAGGATGGTGACCGCACCCGGATCTCCGGTGGCGCAGAGGTTGGTGCCCTCGAGCGGGTCGACCGCGATGTCGACACCCAGAGCCTCTGGGTCGCCTTTGCCGAGTCCGAGCTCTTCGCCGATGTAGAGCATGGGCGCCTCGTCGCGCTCGCCCTCGCCGATGACGATGCGTCCGGCCATCGGCAGACGGTCGAATTCCCGTCGCATCGCCTCGACGGCGACTTGGTCGGAATGCTTGCGCCGACCCAGCCCCATCGTGTGCGCGGCTTCGATCGCTGCCTCTTCGGTGACCCGGACGAAGTCTTGACCGAGCAATGCGTTGATGAGGGCAAGGCTTAGCTCCGTACCGGGTCCGGCTGTTGCCGGAGAGTCTTGGACGGGGGGTTGAAGGACGGGATGCCCGTGATGGCCTCTCCGATGATGAGGTTGTGCATGTCGTGAGTGCCTTCGTACGTGTAGACCGACTCGATGTTCATCATGTGACGGATGACCGGATAGTCGTTGACGATGCCATTGGCGCCGAGCAGCTCGCGGGCGAGCTTGGCGCACTCACGGGCCACCCAGACGTTGTTGCGCTTGCCCAACGAGATGTGGAAGTGCTTGACACGTCCGCTGTCCTTGAGGCGCCCGATCTGCAGCGCGAGGAACTGGCCCTTGGTGATCTCGCTCACCATCCAGACCAGCTTGTCCTGAACCAGCTGGTGCGAGGCGATCGGCTCGCCGTCGAACTGGAGCCGCTGCTTGGTGTACTCGAGTGCCGTCACGTAGCAGTCCATGGCGGCGCCGAGTGCTCCCCACGCAATGCCGTAGCGCGCTTGATTCAGGCACATCAGGGGACTCTTGAGCCCGTTGCTGCCGGGCAGCAGGTTCTCGGCCGGAATCCGGCAATCCTGGAAGCTCAGCTCGGAGGTCACCGAGGCGCGAAGGGAGAACTTGCCGTGCTGGTCCCTCGAGGTGTAGCCCGGTGTTCCCTTCTCGACCAGGAATCCGCGGAACCCCTCTTCAGTCCGTGCCCAGACGACGGCGACGTCGGCCAGCGTCCCGTTGGTGATCCACTGTTTGGCCCCGTTGAGGACCCAGCCGTCTGCGTCGCGGCGTGCGGTGGTGCGCATGCCACCAGGATTCGAGCCGAAATCGGGCTCGGTCAGGCCGAAACAGCCGATGGCCTCGCCGGCGGCGAGCTTGGGAATCCACTTGTCCTTCTGCGCCTGGGAGCCGAAGGTGTAGATCGGATACATCACCAGGGCGCTCTGTACGGAGACGAAGCTTCGCAGGCCGGAGTCCCCGCGCTCTAGCTCCTGCATGATGAGGCCGTAGGCCACGTTGCTCAGTCCGGGGAGTCCGTATTCGTCGATCGTGGCACCAAAGAGGTTGAGCTCGGCCATCTCCGGGACGAGTTCTATCGGGAAACGTGCCTCCTCGTAGCAATCTTCGATGATCGGCTTGAGCTTGTCGTCGACGAACTGACGGACCATGTCTCGGGCCAGTCGTTCTTCGTCGATCAGGAGCGAATCGAACTCCAGAAAATCCACGCCCGGGAAACGACTCACGGGGAATCCTCCTCAGTGTCAGGTGGGAGCGGGACGCGTCGCGCGTCGCCTTCGGAATGGGGGAACCATACCACGCGGCCAGGACGCGAAAGAGCGACGTAAGACAATGGAATCGGGCCGACTAGGGCCTCGCTTGCAGTATGATCGCGGCTCAATGGCGGGGTTTCCAGGCGGCAGCGCATGGGCGATGGCGCGTGACATTGCCGAGGCGCACGTACTCGTCACCGAACGCA
>JAPUJD010000126.1 GCA_027296385.1 Acidobacteriota bacterium
GCTGCATCGAGGCGGTGGAGTCGGGCTGGAGGCTATCGATAAATGCCATCGCCTTGCGCATTGACTCCTCGGAAAGGGCGATCTGCCGGGCCGCTCCGACTTGGATGATCTCGTGCAGCGCCTCGAGTAGCATTTGTCGGACCCCGGGAACGCTCCGCACGACACCCACCGGGGCCCGCGTCACGGCTCCCACCCCGCCCCACGAGGCGATGAAGAGGAACTTCTCCCACATCGCGGCGATGATGTTCGGCGGCACGCGAGCTGTGACGCCGGAGCGCGCGAAGGCGCGCTGCAAGCTCTCCACTCGCGAACTCGGCCGGCCGTCGAGCTCGCCGAACTCGATCGACGGATCGGCGCCCAGGTGCTGAATCCGTGCTGGAGCGGCGGTCTGGGCGAAGATCTTGCAGAGCCCTCCGAGGGTTCGCCCCGCGCCCACCACGCCTGCCAGCTCGAGCGGCGCATCGACTCCGTTCTGCAGCGGCAACGCGACGGTATTCGGGCCAAAGAGCGCCAGCGCGGCGGTGGCGGCCTCTTCCACCTGCCAGGCCTTGACCCCGAAGAGTACGACGTCGACCGGGCCGACGTCGCCCGGCTCGTCAGTCGCCGCTGCCGGCGCGACGGTGAAATCGCCGTTGATGCTCTCGACGATGAGGCCGTGCTCGTGCAGAGCCGCCAACGTCGCCCCGCGGGCGATGAAGGTCACCTCCTCCCCGGCCTCGGCCAGGCGGCCGCCAAAGTAGCCGCCGACCGCGCCAACGCCGACCACGGCGACGCGCGTCAAGACCCCCCCGACGCCACCGCGAGCTTGCCGACGACCTCGACGAGCTCGGCGACCGCCTTCTCGACCCGAGCGGCGGCACCCTCGTCGGCCAGCTCGCCGTCGTCTGAAA
The DNA here is from genome assembly GCA_027296385.1 of Acidobacteriota bacterium. Classification (GTDB taxonomy): domain Bacteria; phylum Acidobacteriota; class Thermoanaerobaculia; order Multivoradales; family JAHEKO01; genus CALZKB01. The sequence goes on from JAPUJD010000126.1 coordinate 891, forward strand.
ACGCCTTGTGCGCCTGGGAGACCGCGACCTGGCTCGGCAGCACCAGCACGCCCACGTTGCCGAGGATGGCGCGGACGTGGACCAGGCCGCGCAACCCGCCCAGCGCCCCGGGCGAAGCCGAGAGCAGCGTCGCTACCTTGCCCCTGAATGCAATCAGCGACGGTTGGCCGTCGGCCGGTCGCGACACCCAGTCGAAGGTGTTCTTGAGCAGCGGGGTGATCGAGCTGTTGTACTCCGGACAGGAGAGCAGCAGGCCGTCGTGATCCCGCATCAAGTCGCGGATTCGGGTCGCGTTGCCCGGCACTCCCTGATCTTCCTCCAGGTCTCCGTCGTAGAGCGGCAAGGGAAAGTCCTGTAGGTCGATCTCGGTCACCTCAGCGCCGGCCTCGCGCGCCATCCGCGCCGCCACGCGGACGAGCTTCTTGTTGACTGAGCCCGCTCGTGCGCTGCCGGCGAAAGCCAGGATTCGTGCCATGTTTCCTCCTCTCGGAAGTATCGACTCTACTAGCAAGAAGTCTGCGGGGTCGCCCCGAAGGGTTGCGACGGCGCTTGCCGAGCCGGCGGGTGACATCCGCGCCGAAGCCTGCTATGGTGCGCGCAGTTCAGGCGGGTCGCGGTTGACTCGCCATGTGGTCAGACGAGGTCGAGGAACGGAGACCGAGCTAGTTGGCGGTCTCGTTTTTTTTCTCATCGAGCCACTCCGTTGTAAGGCCCACTCCTTCCGAGTAGGAACCCACAGCAGATGAGCTACGCGGGAGTTCCCCGCACCTAATCAGAGACGGTAGCGGCAAGTAACCCTCCATCTCGCCAACTCGAAGGAGTACCAGTATGAGCAGCACAGGAACAGTCAAGTGGTTCAACGACACCAAGGGCTTCGGCTTCATTACCGTAGACGAGAGCTCGGACGAGTGCTTCGTGCACCACAGCTCGATTCAGGGCACCGGTTTCAAGTCCCTGTCCGAGGGTGACCGCGTTTCGTTCGACGCCGTGCAGGGCCAGAAGGGCCCGGCAGCCGAGAACGTCGTCAAGATCAGCGACTGAATCGACCGTCTCTGAGCTTCGGGCCGCCCCGCTCACGCGGGGCGGCCTTTTTCTATAGGATAGCCGCCCGATGAGCAGCCTCACCCGCTTCTCCGCCGTAGCAGCAAGCCTCCTTCTGCTTGCGGTACCCACAGCGTGGGCGTGCGATGAGCTTTCGGGTGCGATGCTCGGGTGCTCTCAGGCCGAAGCGGCCCAGGCTTCCACCGACGCAGCGTGTCATGAGGGTGGCCGAGCGTCGACGAACTGCTGCATGACTCATCCGGACCCCGAGCCGGAGCAGTCCACTGCCTTCGAGAGCGCCAGAGCTCTCTCGTCACTCGAGCTATCGTGCCACGCGCCGAACGAGACGCTCGCCGTCGCCCAGGATCCCGCGGCTACGGACGCGAGGTTCTCGCATTGGCGTGGGCAAGAGTGTTACGTCCTCTTCTCGTCCTACCTGCTCTGATTCTCCTCTGAGGAAAGCTGTGTCCCGTCGCCTTCGACGTCGAAGGCGGTCCGGACGTCGTCAGACTTCTTTGGAGGAGTTTCATGTTTTCTACACGACAGATTCTAGCGGTGATTCCGCTACTGGCCTTTTGCTCCACCGCCGCGCAAGGGCAGCCACAGCGGCCACCTGAAGACCCGGCGGCGCCTCGACAGCCCGTGTCCAGCAGTCTCCTCGCCGGCATCGATGAGCCCGGTCTTCGAGACCTCGTGAGCGAGGTCCTCGAGCGCAACGCCGGTGTGCGCGCAGCCGTAGCCCAAGCTCGCGCCGCCGCGCAGCGCGCGCCGCAGGTCAGAGCTCTTCCCGACCCGGTGGCGAGCGTGACCGCGTTCCTCGCCACACCGGAGACTCGCACGGGGCCTCAGCGCCTCTCACTCGGCCTGTTCCAGGGACTGCCCTGGTTCGGCAAGCTCGCTCTCGAGGAG
>JAPUJD010000127.1 GCA_027296385.1 Acidobacteriota bacterium
TGCCGTATCTCCTGGGTCGCCAAGCGTCGGATGCCGCGTCGTACGTGGTGGCGGAGTCGACGCTGGCGGTGTCGGTGCGCAGCCGCACCCACGCGCTACTGGTGAGCAAGGAGGACGGTTCGAAGCGTCTCTTCGACCGCACGGCGGAGCCCTACGAAGTGACGGATGTGGGGGCCCGAGAGCCCGAGATCATGGCCGAGCTGACACGAAAATTGGGCGCTTGGCGCCGCGCCCTCGTGCCGTTGCAGCCGACCCACGTCGATGTCGCCGACGACACAGCCGAAGGGTTGAAAGACCTCGGCTACATCGACTGACGGCTGCTAAGCTCGTCCGTACCGCGCGCTGCCGCCTACTGCAGGGCGGGCATTCGACCGGGAGGAAGCAACCGACATGGCCGTTGAGAGTTCCGACGTTCTGGCTCGCATCGAGCGCGACAAGAGCACCTACCTCGAGGAGCTCAAGGACTACCTCCGCATCCCGTCGGTGTCGACCGACCCGGCCTACGAGAAGGAGGTCCTGCGCTGTGCCGGTTACGTCATCCAGCAGATGGACTCGGCGGGCCTGACCACCGAGCTGATCGAAACCGAGGGCTATCCCCTGGCCTACGGCGAGTGGCTCGGCGCGCCGGACAAGCCGACGTTGCTCTTCTATGGCCACTACGACGTGCAGCCGGTCGACCCGATCGAGCTCTGGCGTCACGACCCGTTCGAGCCTACCGAGGAGGGCGATGAGCTCGTCGCGCGCGGTGCCACTGACGACAAGGGACAGTCTTTCGCCCAGCTCAAGGCTGTTGCGGCGGTGCTGGCCGAGCGAGGCCGCCTGCCAGTCAACGTCAAGTTCATTGTCGAGGGCGAAGAGGAGTCGGGTGGCGAGGCAATCGAGGCTTTCGTCCGCGCTGACGGCGGCGGCAGGCTGGCATGTGAAGCGGTGGTGGTTTCCGACAGCTCGATGTTCGGCCCCGGCCAGCCGTCCCTGCTCTATGGTCTCAAGGGACTGCAGTACATGGAGATCAAAGTCGTAGGACCGAATCGCGACCTTCACTCGGGCACCTTCGGCGGCGCGGTGGCCAATCCAGCCAATGCCCTGGCCCACATTATCGCCCAGTTGCGCGACAGCGAGACAGGCAAGATTCTCATCCCAGGTTTCTACGACAAGGTGCGACCACTCGAGGACTGGGAACGCGAAGGGTGGGCCGCGCTGCCGCACGACGACGTCGAGTACATGGCCGAGCTCGGCTTGAGCGAGCTCTCGGGCGAGCAGGGCTATACCACCCTCGAGCGCGCCTGGGCCCGGCCAACCTGCGATGTCAACGGCCTGTGGAGCGGCTACCAGGGGGCTGGCGCGAAAACGGTTCTGCCGGCCGAGGCGAGCGCCAAGGTCTCGATGCGCCTGGTGCCGGACCAGGAACCCGAAGAGATCGCGCGCCTCTTCTCGGACTTCGTGCAGGCGGTGGCGCCGCCCGGCGTTACGGTCGAGGTCGAAGCCATCCATGGCGCCGGTCCGGTTCTGGTCGAGATCGACGGCCCGCTCGCCGAGGCCGCGATGGCGGCACAGGAGGACGTCTGGGGCAAACTGCCAGTCAAGATCCGCGAAGGCGGCTCGATTCCCATCGTCGGCACTTTTGCCGAGGTGCTCGAGGTGCCGATCCTACTGGTCGGCATGGGCTTGCCGGACGATCGCCTGCACTCGCCGAACGAGAAGTTCAACATCAGCCACTTCTACAACGGCATCCGCACGATCGTGCGGCTGCTCGATCGCGCCGGTCAGGCCTGAGGGCAGTGGCGAGCGAGCGCGAGCTCAAGCTGGCCGTCGACGACATGGCGCAACTGCGCCAACGGCTACGCGCTTGCGGGGCGACGACGCTCCACGAGGAGAGCTTCGAGGACAACCAGGTTTGGGATCGGCGGGGCGAGCTGCACGCCGCCGGTGAATTGTTGCGGCTGCGCACCGACGGCCACGGCGTGCGTCTGACCTACAAGGGGCCTCCGAGCTACGAGGATGGCGTCAAGGTGCGTACCGAGCTCGAGACGACGGTGGCGAGCGCCGCGAGCCTGGAGGCGATTCTCACCGCGCTGGGCTACACCTGTGTGCGGCGCTACCAGAAGTACCGCGAGGAGTGGCAGCTCGACGGGGTGATCGTGGCTCTCGACCGCACCCCCATGGGAACCTTCGTCGAGTTCGAGGGAGAGGGTGCGGTGGAGGTGGCACTGCGTTGCGAGTGCGATCTGGCGGAGGCTCTCGAGGCCGACTATCTAGCGCTCTACGACGCTTTCCGTCGCCGCCATCCGGCCGCACCGGCCGACATGGTGTTCGACACCGCGGGACCCGAGGATGGCTGAACCGCGTCTGCGAGCCCTGGTCCTCGCCGCTGGCCACGGCTTCCGGCTGCGACCGCTGACCGACATTATTCCGAAACCGCTGCTGCCGATTCTCGGTCAGCCGGTGATCGAACAGACCCTCGGCCAGTTGGCGAGCATCGGCTGCGAGGCGGTGGCGATCAACCTGCACCATCTCGGCGATGCCATCTCGGCGACCTTTGGTGGCGCCTACCGCGGGATGCGCCTCGAGTACTCGCGCGAGCCCCGACTGCTGGGCACCCTCGGGGCGCTAGGACCGCTTGCCGACTTCGCCGCCGCCGCCGACCTGTTCATCGTCATCAACGGTGACAGCCTCTGTCGGTGGCCATTGGTCAAACTGTTGCGGCGTCACCGCAGCGCGGCAGCGGCCGCGACCCTGCTGCTGACGACACGACCCAGCCCCGAGCTCTTCGGCGGCGGCGTCATCGTGCGCCGAGACGGATCCATCCGCTCGCTACGCGGCGGAGAGCGGGGCGAAAAAGAGCGCCGGCGGGTGTTCGCGGGGGCGCATGTCTTCGCGCCTGAGCTGCTGGCGCAAGCGACCCGGGAGCTCGACGGTGAACCGGTTGACTTCGTGAGCCACCTCTACGAGCCTCTGTTGGCGGCCGGCGAGACCTTGATGGCGCTGGAGACGCGGCGCCACTGGCACGATCTCGGCACACCCGAGCGTTACCTCGCCGGCGCACGCAACTGGGGTCTCGGACGGTGGCCGCGCCGGTTCTGGCGCGGAAATTGGATCGCGCCCGGCACCACGGTGAGCGCCGAGGCCAAGGTTCATGGGTCGGTGATCGAGCGCGGCGCCGGGATCGGGCCCGAGTGCCGTATCGAGCGTTCACTCATTCTCAGCGGCGCCCAAGTTGGGGCCAGAAGCCACGTCCGGCGGTCGATCCTGGGGCCCGACGTCGTGCTGCCCGAGGAATCGACGATCAGGCGGCGGATGGTGACGGAAGCGCGGGCGGACGTTCTTGTGCGTCCGGTCGACTCGATGGTCGGTGGCCTGGTCTATTCACGCTTGGGGGGATCGCATTGAGGCCCTACGACCTGCTGGTTTTCGATTGGGACGGCACCTTGGTCGATTCGATCTCGTCGATCGTCGAGTGCACGCAACACGCGCTGAGAGAAGCCGGAGCCCCTGCCGTCGCCGACGACACGATCCGCCGTACGATCGGCCTCGGCATTCGGGAGATGGTCGACGAGTTGGTGCCCGGCTGTGACGACGCGCTCTTCGAGCATATCTGCCTGGCGTATCGCGATCAGTGGTTCTCCGCCGTCGGCACCCAGCATCAGCCGTTCGCCGGGACCGATGAGCTCTTGGCCGGGTTAGGGGCCAGAGGCTACCTGCTCGGCGTCGCCTCGGCCAAGAGCCGGCGCGGCCTGGAGACGGACTTCGTGCGCACGGCGCTGGGCCGGCACTTCCACGCCAGCCGCACGGTGGACGAGGCGCCGCCGAAGCCGCATCCCGGAATGCTCGAAGGCCTTATCGATCAGCTCGGCAGCCGAGTCGAGCGCACCCTCATGATCGGCGACACCGCGCACGACCTCGAGATGGCGGCCAACGCCGGCACCGCTGCTGTCGGTATCCTCGGCGGCTCCCACGACCGCGAGCAGCTCGAAATGGCCGCGCCGCTGGTCGTCCTCGACTGTGTCCTCGACCTCAGCGCCTGGCTCGGTTCGAGAGCCTGAGCACGTACCACGTTCGATGTCGAGGCACCGCGGTCCAAGACCGAGATAGTCACCGCGCCGGGCTTCCTCGCGGCGGAGCTACCTCGAGGGTTTCGAGTCTGCGTCGCGATGCACGGTATCCGGCCCAAAGGCGGGTCGGCAGATCGCCAGGTACTCTGCACCTTCGGGCTCGGGGCTCGAATAGCGTACCCACTCGCCGGGATGGACGATCACCGCCTGTCCGGCGGCTACAGCGAGAACGCCAGCGGCATGCTCCACCTGCAGTGTGCCCGACAGGACCACGGTAATCTCCTCGAACTCCGGCCGCTGGCCGGGCTCTTGCCAGCCGGGTGGTGACTTCATCCGTGCAATCGAGATGTCCTCGCTCCGGGTACTCACCTGCCCGACGTATTCTTCGATGACCTTCGGCTTGTTGCCGGCCGGTGCGATGATGGTGGGGGTGTCGATGAGGGTTGGCATGGACGCAGTATTGGTCGCCTCAGCCGACGGGTCAAGGGGGAGGGCGATCGAGCCACGCCGCGGGTCGTCGACGGCGACGAGGACGCGATAGACTGTCCCCCAATCGATCCACAAGGGGGTTTGCGATGAAGATGGCTGCAAAAGTGGCGCGATATCTGCTGGGTGTCGGCATGGTGGTGTTCGGGGCCAATGCGTTCTTCGATTTCATGCCGCCACCGGAGTTGAGCGAGCAAGGAGGGGAGTTCCTGGGGCTGATGTTCGCTTCGGGATACTTCAACTGGGTGGCGATCCTGAAGATCGCCGGCGGGTTGATGCTGATCCTGGGGCGTTTCGTGCCGTTGGGGCTGACGCTGCTGGGGCCGATCCTGGTGAACATCCTGCTCTTCCACATCTCTTTCGACCCGGCGGGAATCGGCCTGGGCGCCCTGTTCACGATTCTCTGGTTCATCGTCTTCTGGGACCATCGCACCGCGTTCCAGGCGTTGTGGACCTCGGGCTGAAGCTGAGCCAGAACTGAAGCAACGGCGGGGCCGGTCGCCGGCCCCGCTGTCCAACCGTCAGCGGCCGCGGGCTAGGCGCAGCGCCGCCGAGGACGCCAGTTGTCCTCGACGGTGCGGCGACGCCAGCCGGCCTCGAGACGGCAGTCACGCTCCTCCCGTGTCGTGAGCGGCCCTTCGCCGCGGTCGGTGTGGCAGAGCACGACGAATTGGATGCGCTCGGCCTTTAGCGGCGTGACGCGACCCTTTTCGGCTTGCAGATCTCGGTCGGTCTTGGTCTCGGCTCTCTCGGTCATCGCGCGCCTCCTTTGGTTGATTGTGTGTCGGAGTGTCCGGGGGTCGAGGTTCGGGTCTCCGGGCCTCCGTCAGTTAGTGTCTCTATGACACCAACGGTAGTGTATACATGACACGAAGTCAAGCGTAGAGGGTCGTCGCACTTGACCTGGTTTCCGGCAGGGTGTAAGAAACACACTAAGGTCGTGAGCCGGCCGCCGGGAGCCTCTCAAATGCAATTGATCCGCGTCGCCAGTGTCGCCCTCAATCAGACGCCGCTCGATTGGGATGGTAATCGCGATCGCATCGTCGCCGCGCTGGCGGCGGCGCGCGAGGCCGAAGCGTCGATCGTCTGCCTGCCGGAGCTGGCGATCACCGGCTACGGCTGTGAGGATGCCTTCCTATCGCCAGGGGTTCAGCGTACGGCGCAGGCAGTGCTGGCAGAGCTACTGCCCGAGACTCGGGGCCTGATCACATGCCTTGGTCTGCCGGTCTATCACCGCAAGGCGCTCTACAACACAGCCTGTCTGGTGGCCGACGGTCGGCCGCTCGGACTGGTCGCCAAGCAGTTTCTGCCGGGAGATGGTGTGCACTACGAGCCACGCTGGTTCAAACCGTGGCCGGACGGGGCGAAGGGCAGCGTGACGGTCGCCGGAGACGAGCTGCCGATCGGCGACCTGATCTTCGATTGCGGCGGCGTGGTGATCGGATTCGAGATCTGCGAAGACGCCTGGGTGGCGGACCGGCCTGGCGCCGACCTCGCCCTGGCCGGGGCCGACATCATCCTCAACCCGAGCGCCAGTCACTTCGCCTTCGGCAAGCAGACGGTGCGTCGGCGCTATGTAGCGGAGAGCTCGCGAGCCTTCGGGGTGACCTACGTCTACAGCAATGCTCTGGGCAACGAGGCCGGGCGCATGATCTACGACGGAGGCAGCCTGATCTCCCACAACGGCGACCTGGTCGCAGCCGGGGAACGCTTCTCGTTCGCCGACCACACCTTGGCGACGGTGGTTGTCGATCTGGAGGAGAACCGCCTACGCCAGATGCGCACCGCGGGCTACCGGCCGCGGGTCGATGTGGCTCCGCTTGCCGTCGAGTTCGATTATCCCGAGCTGGCCCCGGAGGTGGTCGAGCTGACGCCCGCGGCGTGGGAGGAGGGCCAAGACGTCAAGGAGGAGGAATTTCGACGCGCCGTGGCGCTCGGACTCTTCGACTATCTGCGCAAGAGCGGGGCGCAGGGGTTCGTGGTGTCGCTCTCCGGCGGCGCGGACTCCGCCACTGTCGTCTGCCTGGTGGCGGAAATGGTGGAGTTGGCGACGGCCGAACTTGGTCTCGAAGGTGTCGCCGGCAAGCTCGGGCAGATCGATTTCGGCGACGCCTGCGAGCCACGCCAGCTCGTCGGGCGGCTCCTGACTTGCGTCTATCAGGCCACGGCGAACAGCTCGAGGACGACGCGGGACGCGGCTCGTGGAGTCGCCGAGGCGTTGGGTGCCACCTTCTATGAGCTGGACGTCGAACCCCTGGTGGCGGGTTACCGCGCCCTGGTCGAGGGGGCGATCGATCGCGAGCTGACCTGGGAGAGCGATGACGTGACGCTCCAGAACATCCAGGCCCGCAGCCGCGGGCCGAGTGTCTGGATGTTCGCCAACCTGGAGTCGAAACTGCTGCTGGCGACTTCGAATCGTTCGGAGGCCGCGGTCGGCTATACGACGATGGATGGCGATACCTGCGGTGGGCTGTCACCGATCGCCGGTATCGACACGGCGTTCCTGCGCCACTGGCTGCGGTGGCACGAGGCGAGGGTGCCGGCACTGGCGGCGGTCAACGCGCAGCAGCCGACGGCCGAGCTCCGGCCGCTGGCCGAGGGACAGACCGACGAGGGCGACCTGATGCCCTACCCGCTGCTCGACGCCATCGAGGGCGCGGCGATTCGCGACAAGCACACACCGCTCGAGGTCTTCCTCGAGATGCGGGCTGAGTTTCCGGACTACGACCTGCGTCTGCTGGCCGGCTACGTCGAGCACTTCTTCAACCTGTGGTGCCGCAATCAGTGGAAGCGCGAACGTTACGCGCCGTCGTTCCACCTCGACGACAAGAACCTCGACCCCAAGACCTGGTGCCGCTTCCCCATTCTCTCCGGCGGCTTCTCGCGTGAGCTGCGCGAGCTCGGAGCCCATCTAGACGAGCTCGACGGCGGGCCAGGACAGTGAGTCCGACCTACGAGCACCCACGACCGGCCCTGACGGTCGACTGCGTGGTCTTCGCCATCGTCGAGGAACAGCTGAAGGGCCTGCTCATCCGCCGAGCCCAAGCGCCGTTCATCGACGCCTGGGCTCTGCCGGGAGGCTTCGTCGACATGGGGGAGGACCTCGAGGCGGCGGCTCGGCGCGAGCTCGAAGAGGAGACGGGCCTTGCAGACCTCTTCCTGGAGCAGCTCTACACCTTCGGCAGCCCCGCCCGTGATCCGCGCGGGCGCGTGGTGAGCGTCGCCTACTACGCCTTGGCCGATCTCGCCGGCCGGCAAGTCTCGGCGGCATCGGATGCCGCCGCCGCCGACTGGTTCGCCGTCGATGCGCTGCCAGAGCTGGCTTTCGATCACGCCGAGATCTTCGCCTGCGCGCTCGAGCGCCTGCGAGGCAAGGTGCGATACGCGCCGCTCGGCTTCGAGCTGCTGCCAGGGCAGTTCACCCTGACCCAGCTGCAGCGTCTCTACGAGATCATCCTCGGGCGTGAGCTCGACAAGCGCAATTTTCGCCGCAAGATCCTCGCCCTGGGACCGCTGGTCGACACCGGAAGGACTCAGCGCGGCCTGGCTCACAGAGCGCCGCGGCTCTACCGTTTCGACCGCCGGCGCTACCGCCAGCTCGAGCGCGACGGGTTCAACTTCTGGCTCTAGCCCCGGAGCCCTTGTCGCGCTTCGCGGCGAGGGCTCTTGGGCAAGTCCCTAGGGCTCGACGACACCGGTCATCTCGGTGGTTACCGTGACCACTTCCTCGAGCACCAGGCCGACCGTCACACCAGCCGGGATCTCGGCATCCTTGCCCTCCGCGTTGGCAGCTACCGCGGCGGTGCCGGCGGCCGCTCCGACCGCAGCCCCGGCGAGCACCTCTCCGACGCCCTTGCCGCCCACGATGCGACCGAGAATGGCGCCGGCGATGGCGGCACCGATGATCTTCTTCCTGTCCTTGCTCCGGTCTTCACCCAGCTCGACGAATGAGGCCTTGAGACCGATCGGCGGCCCAATGGGCGGGATGAGCTCGGTGAAGGCGATGCCGAGCGAGGCCTGACCGCCCACGCGCTTGAGCGCTGTCACTTCGATCACTTCGCCGCGAATCTCGGAGCCGGCCGGCACCGCAAGGATTCCTTCGTCGGTGTAGACGTCGCGCGCCAGGCGGCTGCTGAAGGTGTCGCCGACACGGCTGGTACGGCTCGACAGGGTTTCGGTGATCTCGATCTCGAGCAGGGTACCGGGGCGCAGGGTGGCTTCGACGTAGGACGGTTCGGGCGACGGCTCCGGGTAGGAGGCCTCGGGCTCGACGACGGTGGCCTGCCGCTGTGCGGCGAGCTCGGCTTCGCGTTCAGCCAGGCGGCGCTCCCGCTCGGCCAACTCGCGCTCACGCTCTTCGGCCGCGGCTCGTTCGGCCGCCAGTCGAGCCCGCTCCGCATCCTGAGCTTGCTGCTCGCGCAAGAGCCGTTCGCGCTCCAGCTGGGCCGCCTGGCGCTCGGCCAGCTCACGCTCGGCCGCCGCCAACGCTTCCGCCCGCGCAGCGGCCTGCTCCTCGGCCGCCGCCAGTTCCGCGGCGCGCTCTTCGGCGGCCTTCTCCTGTGCCGCCAGCTCTGCGGCCCGAGCGTCGGCCTCGGCGTTCGCTATCGCCTCCGAGCTCTCGAGTTGGCTGGAGTCGGCGGAATCCTCTTCGGCGATGCGGCAGGGTCCCGAACCCACCAGGGTGAGGACAGCCAGGACGATCAGCACGAGCCATATGGGGTTGCTAGCGAAGATTTGGCGCATCAGGTGGTCTCCAAGAGGGTGCCGCGTCGACACGACGGGGTAGGTGCAGGCGAGAGCGAAGAAGGTGGCAAGCCGATCGTCCCCAAGAGCTCGCTGGGAACGGCTGATCCTACTCCTGAGAAGGAGTTCTCGGGGAGGAGAATTCCCTGAGGCGCCGCCCTCTGGTGCGGCGAGGGTTCGATAGGGCTCGATTCCGAGCTGCTTCGCCGTCGGCGGGTGCGCGGTCTCTCTTGCAATCGGTCCCGCTGTGAAGAGCCAGCTGAGACTACCGCGGTGGGCGTCGATGTCGAGAACACCACGAGGCAGGTGCGAGCCATGAGGTTGGCAGGTCGGTACTTTCGCCCAGCGAGGTGGCAGAGATCTAGAGCGTCCGTTGGTCGACGCCTAGCGGGACGATGAGTACAATCCGACGGTCGTTGTCGCATCGGTGGCGCCGTGCGCCAGAGGGAGGTTGCACCCATGAACGAAACCCAATTCCAGCGAGCCACGGTTGGGCTTTGCACCGCAACGGTGTTGGTCCTCCTAGGTTGTGCGGCGAGCCCATCCGAGGAGTCGGCCACGGCGGAGTCTGAGCCGCCGGTCGCAGAGTCTCCCGCGACCGATGAGACCGTGGTCGAGCTCGCCACGGCGGCGGCGCAGATCGCGGCGGCGGTGACCGCCGCGCCGCCGGACTGGCGCGCCGAGGCGACGGTGCGCGGCTATGCCGAGGACGGCGAGCTCGTGCTACTGCGTGCCGGCAGCAACCACCTGATCTGCCTGGCGGATGAGCCCAGCGACGAGCGCTTCCAGGTGGCCTGCTATCACGCCTCGCTCGAGCCGTACATGGCTCGGGGTCGCGAGTTGCGGGCCGAGGGCGTCACGGGTCCGGACAGCTTCGATGTTCGCCACGCCGAGATCGAGGCCGGCACCCTGCCGATGCCGAGTGGTGTCGCCATGGTCTACAACCTTGGCGGGCCGTCAGAGATGCACGACGCGGAGTCCGGGGCGGTCGATGAGGGCCGCGGTCGAAGGATCTATGCCCCCTACATCCGCGATGCCACCGAGGCCTCGACGGGTCTTTCGACGACCCCGCCCCAGCGGGGGGCACCGTGGATCATGCGTCCGGGCACTCCAACGGCCCACATCATGGTGGTCATCGACCCGAGACGCCGGCCGCGAACGACGAGTCCTGAGCCCCCGCGTCAGCGCATCTCGTAGCGCAGCCAGCGGGCGTCGAGCTGACCGGCCATCACCGGCCAGCGCTGGCTCGAGCGCAGGCCGATGTGGCGGGTGAGCTCCGGTGCGCCCGACAGCACGAAGGCGGTGGCGCCTGAGCACCGGCGCAGGAAGGTCCCCAGGGCACGCCAGGAGGCGACGAGATCGGCGCCCTCCCCCAGCCGCTCGCCCCACGGCGGGTTGGTGACCACGACCGCGGGCTCGAAGGGCGGCTCGAAGGTGGCCGCGTCGGCGATCTCGAAGCGCACCGACCGCGCCAGCCCGGCGGTCTCGGCACTCTGCTTGGCGATAGCGACGGCGCCGGAGTGGCGATCGGTGCCGAGCAACGGGAAAGCGAGCGCTGGGCGCAGACGGTCCGCCGCCTCAGCTCTCAGCTCGCGCCACAGCTTGGCGTCGGCGTCGGGAAAGCGCTCGGCCGCGAAACGGCGCTCCAGACCGGGTGCCCGATCCGCGGCCATGGCGGCCGCTTCGAGCACGAAGGTGCCGGAGCCGCACATCGGGTCGAGCAACGGGCTCTCACGATCCCATTCGGTCAGCAACAGGAGGCCCGCCGCGATGGCCTCGGAGAGTGGGCTCTTGACCTGGATCGGGCGATAGCCGCGGCGATGCAGACTGTCGCCGGCGAGATCGCGGAATAGATGGGCCTCCTCGCCGCGGACCACGAGTCGTAGCGGCACGTCCGGTCGCCGACGGTCGACGTCGGGGCGGCTACCGCGGCGGGCGCGGATACGGTCGACCACGGCATCCTTGACTCGTAGCGCCGCGAACTGGCTGTTGGTGAACGGTCCCTGGGTCACTGTCGCGCGCACGGCGAAGGTGCGCCGCGGGCCGATCAGCTCCTCCCACCGTGGCCGCGAGGCGAGCTCATAGAGCTGATCGATATCGCCGATACGGCCGGAGATGACCGGCTCGAGCACGCGCACCGCCGAACGTAGCCAGAGGGTGGCACGGTAGGCCAGCTGGCGATCGGCGGCGAAGAGCACGCCGCCGGAGACCACGGTGACGCTCCGCGAGCCGAGCTGGCGCAACTCCTCGGCCACGACGTTCTCCAGCCCTCGAGTGCACGGCGCGAGGTGCCGCAGGCGCGAGCCGGGCTGCGAGTCGCGGCGGTGCCGCGGCCGTTTGGGTTGGTGGTCGGGTCGGCCCGTCGGACGTGACCGGCGATCACGGTTGGTGCCCATGCCGGGCGATGCTATCCCGGACAGCCACTCCACCCGCGACGACGCAACTCGGCGCCAGTCAGGGGTAGAGGATGCGTTGGCGCCAACCCTCGCCCTGTCGGGTGAACTCATGGCGCTGGTGGAGGCGAAACGGCTTGAGGCGCCAGAACTCGAAGCGCTGCGGAGCCAGACGCCAGCCACTCCAGTGCGGCGGTCGCGGGATTTTGCGTCCGATGTAGCGGCCCTCGTACTTCGCCACCTCGGCGAGCAAGTGCGCGTGGGAGCGCAGCTCCCGGCTCTGTCGCGAGGCCCAGGAGCTGATCTGACTGGGTCGCGGTCGCGCAGCGAAGTAGGCGTCGGCTTCTTCATCTGCGACCTGCATGACCTTGCCCGCTATGCGAATCTGTCGGTCCAGCTCGCGCCAGTAGAAGTTGAGCTCTGCCCGCGGGTCGGCGGCC
>JAPUJD010000128.1 GCA_027296385.1 Acidobacteriota bacterium
TCGACCGGATCTCCTTCAGCGAGTCGATGCCCCCGAGGTCGACGACCACCCGCGGCCGTTTCACCCGGTCTTTGAACCAGTCGAGCGTATCGAGCCCGCCGGCATACACCCACGCATCGGACCCGTGCTCGGCCAGCAGCGCCAGGGCATCGTCCGCGCTGGTCGGCTGGAACAGCTCGAGTTGAGGTATTACGTCGCGAATTACGGCCATAGTTTGCCTCCTCAGACGTGAGCCGTCAGCCGGTGGTGGCCTGTCGGCGCCTGCTCGAGCTGTGTCAGAATCATGTCTCGCGTGATCGGCGACCGGAAGAAGTCGCCGTTCTCCTGCCCCAACGCATCCGCGATGGCCGCGACGACGGCGCCCGACCCGGCGCCCTGCGCCGCCTCGCCGATACCCTTTGCACCAAGCGGGTTGAACGGGTCCGGCAGATCCGCGGCCCCCCACTTCATCGGCCGCTCGTGTGGCACGTCGAGGATGCCCGGTGGCCGGTTGTTGTAGAACCGTTTCGCCACCAGCAGTCCCCAGCGCCGGTCGTAGACCCACTTCTGACTCAGGGCCACGGAGAAGCCCTGAATCGCCCCGCCGAAAATCTGCGCCTCGAAGGTCTTGGGGTGGATGATGGTGCCGGCATCGGCACCGGCAGCGTAGTCGATCATCTTGATCTCGCCGGTCTCGGTGTCCACTTCGACTTCGGCGAACCCGGCGACGAACGACATCCGCCGGCCGCCTTCCGCGAAGTTGTCCTTCGCGACACCCATGAGCCCCTGCCCGGCCAGCGCCGTGGCCGAGGCCGTGGTCATCCCGTTGATGTCCTCCGGCAGCTCGTGGCCGTCGTACTTGCCACCCAGCGCGATCGCCCGCTCGGCGACGCGCGCGAAGCTCAGTCCCTGCGAGCGGTTGCCCCGGCGATACACGCGCTCGCCGCCGATCTCGTAGTCGCTCGGCGACCCGCCCAGGTCACGTGCCGCGATCTCCTGCAGCTTCTGACGAGCGTCGAGCACCGCGGCCCAGTTCGCCCGCGTGTGGGCGTGGGCGGTGGAGCTGCCGCCCTGCGAACAACTCCAGGGTAGATGCCGACTGGTGGCGCCCCAGGCGATCTCGCACTTCTCCCACGGCATGTCCATGCCTTCGGCCGCCGCCCGCATCATGTCGAAGGTCGACTCAGTGCCCAGGTTGCCAATACCGGACTTGATATACATCCGCCCGTCCGGCTTGATGACGAACAACCCGTCGACGCCGGAGGCGCCGGCCGAAAAGGTGCTGAGCGCGACGCCGATGCCGGTCACCTTCGAGCCGGTGCGCCGGCCGCTACGCTGGACCCGCTCGCGCCAGTTGAAGAGCTCGGCGCCCTTCTCGATCGCCTCCTTGGCGAACGCGCTGGACACGTTGCCCTGCTGGCCGTCTGCCCCTGGCGCACCGTAGCGCGCCTGGCCTTCCGGCGCGTTGATCTTCAGCACCTCGACCTGGTCGAGTCCGAGCTGCTTGGCGGCCTTCTGGATGATCGGCGAGAGCATCGTCATCGACTGCTCGCCACCCGGTGCACGCTGCGCGCCTCGCGGCGGCGTGTTCGTGTAGACGCTGGTGCCGCGCATCCGCATCGCCACCGGCTGGTAGGCGACCGACCCGATGCCACCGACGTTCATCGTGTCACCCCTTCGTCCATAGGGGCCGCCATCGCCGATGCAGTGAATGTCCAGCGCGGTGATCCGGCCATCGCGCCGCATCCCGAGCTTGATCCGCGCCTGCATACCCGGACGCGCCTTGCCGAACGAGGTCTCGTCACGCCGCGTGACCCGCATCATCACCGGCTTCCCGATCTTCTTCGACAGCAGGATCGGAATCTGTGCCTGCGGATAGCCACTGCCTTTGCTGCCGAATCCGCCCCCGGTGAACTCGTTGATGAGCACCACGTCGGACGGCTCGATCCCCGCATACCGCGCCATCGGACCGACAGCGCGGGCCGTGCTCTGGACCGACGGGTAGACATAGAGCTTCCCGCCCTCCCAGTACGC
The DNA here is from genome assembly GCA_027296385.1 of Acidobacteriota bacterium. GTDB lineage: Bacteria > Acidobacteriota > Thermoanaerobaculia > Multivoradales > JAHEKO01 > CALZKB01. The sequence continues at coordinate 2,014 of JAPUJD010000128.1, forward strand.
CATGGTCGTCCGGCTCTCCAGCGGCTGGTGTGACAACGACTGGTGGTAGGAGTGCTCCTCGACGACCACGTCCGCCTCGGCGAACCCGGCGGCGAGGTCGCCGTACTCCCACTCGTCGCCCGCCGCGGCAGCCATCGGGATCTCGCCCGGCGCCAACCCGGCGACGTCGGCCTCGGTCCACTTGATGGTGTCCAGCTCGCGGTTGCGCATCGTGTTGCCGTCGAGCCGCGCGTTCGGCCCGCCAGGATGCAGGCTGTCGAGCGGGTCGAGGACGAACGGCAACGGTTCGAGGTCGAGCTCGATGAGCTCGATCGCGTCGGCCGCGGTCTGCTCATCGACCGCCGCCACGGCGAGTATCGGCTCGCCCTCGTAGAGCGGCTCGTTGGTCAGGGAGGCCTCACCCGGCGCTGTGACCTCCGGTATCTCGTCGGCAGTCAGGATGCCTTCGACACCCGGCAGCGCCTCGGCCGCCCTGGTGTCGATCGAGCGCACCCGCGCGTGCGGCATCGGGCTGACCAGCAGCTTGCAGAAGACCATGCCTT
>JAPUJD010000129.1 GCA_027296385.1 Acidobacteriota bacterium
CAGCGCGCGGCGCCGGAACTCACCGGCCGAGAACGGCTCTGACGGGTCCAAGATGTCGATCAGATGGTGCCGGACTCGCTCGCGGTCCCCAGGGCTCGGCTTCGCCGTGCCGATGTCGAGGCCGCGATAGACCTGGAGGGCATCGGCATTGACGATCTCGATCGCGTAGTGGTCAGCGAGCGACAATGCCAGAGCGCTCTTGCCGACCGCCGTCGGCCCCAGGATCAGAACCGCTCCGCGCTCGTGCGCAGTCTCCTCCGCACCATCCTCCATCGGCACATTCTACGGGCTTTACTTGGGCGCGCCGGGCGTCGCCAGCCGCCAGCGGCCGACGTCCGGCCACCGAATCTCGACCTGCCCGGACCGGTCGGTCCGCAGCACCGGGATCGCCTGGCTCTCCAGCCGATTCAGGACCGAGGCGGCGGGGTGGCCGAAGGGGTTGTTCCGGCTGGCCGAGATCACCGCCAACTCGGGCCTCGCGGCCTGCAGCCAGGAGAGCGACGTCGACGAAGAGCTGCCGTGGTGGGCCACCTTGAGCAGCGTCGAGCGCAACGCACGCGGCGGAACACGGCCGAGGATTCGATGCTCCGTGACATGGCCGATATCCCCGGTCAGCAGGAGACTGCGATCCCCGTGCTGCGCCCTCAAAACGAGCGAGTCCTCGTTGCCGGCACCGCGAGCGCCCGGCAGGGGATTCAACACTTCGAAGCGCCATCCCCGCCAGGTCATCTCCTGGCCGGCCCACAATGGCCTGACCCGGATGCCGGGTACTAGCGCCAGCTGCAGCCCGCAGGGCGTGAGCGCCGTGCCGGGCGCCATCCAAACCTCACGAATCGGAACATAGTCGGCGAGCTCGAGCAAACCGCGACAGTGGTCCCCGTCGCCGTGACTGACGATCGCAACCTCGAGCTCCCGTATACCGGCCCGCCCGAGGGTTGGGAGCAGTGCCCTCTCGGCCACACCGGGACCGCGCCAACCGCCGCCGTCAACCATCAGGCCCGCTCCCTCCTGCCGCAGCAGCATGGCGTCGCCCTGGCCGACGTCGATGAACTGCACGACGGTCTCGCCGAGCGCCCTACGGTACCCACACTCCCCCACCACCAACAGCAACGCAAGCCCCAGCACCGCCGGGCGGGGGCGCGCCAGCACCAACGCCACGCTACACGCCAGTAGCCCAGAGAGGGCCGCGCCGGCGGACCAGGGAATCCCGCCGAGCCAGCCAGCCGGCAGGCTGGCCGGCAGGCTGATTAGCCCGGCCAGGGCGTCCAACAGGCTGACCGCGCGACTGGCAGCCGCAGGCCAGACGACGGCCGCCGCAACCCAGATGAAGCTCACTGGCACGGCTAGCGCCACAGCCGGTACCAGGGCGAGATTCCACGCCCAAGCCCATAGCGGGAGCCAGTGGAAGACCGGCAAGGCCAACGGAGCTGTCGCCAGTTGGGCACCAGCGGTCGTCGCCAGCGCGCGGGCGACGCTCCGCGGCAGCAGTGGCCAACGCGACGGCAGCCAGCGGGAGCCCAGGATCACTCCGATGCTGGCGGCGAAGGTGAGCTGGAAGCCCACCTCCTGCACCGCCGCCGGTTGCAACGCCGCCAAGCCGGCGGCGGTCCACGCCAGGGCATGAATAGATCGCGCCGAACGCCCCGATAGAGCTGCCGCGCCGGCGGCGGCGACCATCAACCACGAGCGCACGAGACTGGCTCGCCCGCCGCCGAGGCCCAAGTACAGCAACGTGCCGACGATGACCAGGGCCGCAGCCCAACCCCGCGGCAGCGGGCGGCCGAGCAAGACCAGCCAAGCGGCCAGAATACCCAAGTGGAGGCCTGAGAGCGCCACCACGTGCGCCATGCCCGTGCGCCGCAGGCCCCGTAGCCAGTTCTCGGGCAGCGCCGTCGCCTCGCCGAGAACCAAGGCGCGAGCAAGGGCGCCGCCCGGGTGAAGGCCGGCGGCGCGAACCACCGCCTGGCGGGTTCGGCCGCGCCAACGCCGCAAGAGCGCCTCAAGACCGGCGCTGGGGCGACGATCCGGCAACACTTCGATAAGTCTCAGACTCTTGACCTGCACACGCCAGGCGGGCAGGCGTCGGGCTGGCACACCATTGGCCAGAGGCGCCGGACGACGCAGATAGCCCCTCAACCGCCAACGACTCCCCGCCACTCGTTGTCCCGGCGGCAGAGCGAGCTGCACCGTAACCGGCCAGGTGATGACCGTTGCGCCCTGGCGCAGCAGCTCGAGGCGAGCCCGCGTGTGTCGCCTCCCGTCGAGAAGCCTCCAATCCCCGACCTGGTGAACCACCAACGAGAGCGGTCGACCGACGTCGATTCGTGCCGGCAGCAAGTCACCCGGAGCGACCGTTCGCCAACACAAAGTCAGCCCCAGTCCGAGGGCGATGACGGGGTAGCGCCACGAGGTCGGCAGCGCGAGACCCAGACCGCACAGAGCGAGAGCGGGCAGCAGCGCGGGGCAAGCCAGTGCCTGGCCGAGCACCACGCCGGCGAGCAGGCTCAACGCCGTCACCAGGGACCGGGTCGGTATCCAGCTGGCTGGCGCCTTCTCCACACCCAAAGAGACGGATTCCAGCGCTCGCTGCTTAGCACTCCCGGGCAGAAATCCTGTGGATCGAGTAGGACTTCTGCCACGGCCTGCTAGATCGCGCGAGCGTCGGGCGAGAACAACGACAGCAGCGGCAATCCGGCTTGGCGTCTCGCCGCCTCTCGCAGCAGGCGCTCGCGGTCGGCGGCGAGTACATCTGCCGCGAGGCGCTGGCTCACTGCCTCGAGCGAGCTATCGACTTCGGCCGCCAGGAGGCCCCGGGAGGCAGGCGTGAGGCCGGCGATGCAGCGATCGACCAGCTCGCTGTCGAGCGTCACGAGGACACTTTCGGCCTCCTGCGGCTCGTCGCCAGCGGCGCGGATACGCCCGGCCCAGGCGGAGCGCTCATCCAGATCGGCGGGCAGAGCGTCCGCCAACCGGTCGAGCCGGGCCGCGACGTCGATCGCACGGCGTTGGCCCGCGAGGCTCTCGCTACCCAGCTCACGGCGCTCCCGCCAGGCGTCCTCCACCGCCGAGGCGCAGTAGCGCAGGCTCTGGACCTTGCCGCTCTTGCCCCGCGCCGCCCGGCGTTCGAACAGCTCCTCGAGAGCGCGGCACACCAGGCCTACCGGGATACCCCGCCCGTACCAGAGCGCCGCCAATCGCCAATCGCTCGGGGAGAGCAGGAAGGGGGTACCGCGGAGGCGGATGAAGGTATCCTCGATCGCCCGGAAATACTCCAGCTCGGGGCCGGTAGCGCCCGTCAAGGCGCTTCTCCCGGTTCGGCCCAACGCCGACGGTCGCCGGCCCGACCGAGCGTCACCTCGCCCGCTGCCAGGAGCATCTCCTTGCCCGTGGTGCGCAAGCGCAAGTGGCCGCACTTCGAGAATCCGACGAACTCGCCCCGATGGACCACCTCGCCGATCGTGATTTCGAGCAGCTCTCCTGGCCGGTGCCGGCACCACTCTCGATAACGCTCCATTACCCCTTCGGCGGACCAGGCCGAGAAATCGCGCTGGCGCTCGAGCTCGGCCTCGACCGCATCCGCCAGCACGATCGAGAGCTGGACCAGGGATGGCAGGTCGGCCCCCTGCGCCAGGGCGAGGCTGGTAGCTTTTCCCCACGGTAAGTCGGCGAGGGCATGGCTGTGATTGACGCCGAGGCCCGCCACGACGCGCGCCACATCTCCCGAGCTGCGACTCTGCAGCAGAATGCCCCCGACCTTGGCACCATCGAGCTCGATGTCGTTGGGCCACTTGAGCCGACAATCAAAACCCAACCCCGACAGGCCTTCGCACAGCGCCACACCGAGGACCATCGGCAGAATGTCCAGGACTTCCAGGGGGACGCTGAGGATACGCGAGGCGTAGACGCCGCAGCCTCTCGGGCTCGACCAGGAGCGATCGAACCGGCCTCGGCTCTGGTGTTGTTCGAGAGCGAAAATCCAGGCCTCGACCGAGTCTCCGCCCGCCCGCTGGAGGATCTCCAGGCCCAGGCGATTGGTCGAGTGCACCGAGTCGAGCAGGACGACGTCATGCCGTCCGGTTCGAGCCCACCGTGACATGGCGCCTGCCCACTGGCCGAAGTCCACCGGCGCTAGGACTCCCCACCGTGAAGCGCCGCGAGCATGGCTCGGCGCCGACTCTCGAGCTCGTCGAGCCGAAGGCGGTTCTTGCCGACCACGTTCGCCGGCGCCTTGGCGATGAAGTCATCGTTGGCCAGCAGGCCGACGAGTCGTTCGATTTGCGGCGCCAGTTCCCCGAGCTCGCTCTCGACGCGCACTCGCTCCTCGGCTTCCAGATCGCGGCCGGCTACGCTCAGCGCCACGTCCACACCAACCACTCGATCGCGGCTCGCGGCCGGTGGCAGCTCGGCAACGACCTCCCAGCGACCGAGGGTCGCCAGCGCCCTTGCCAGCGGCGATTGGGCTGCGAGGAAACCCGCCAGGGCAGGTTCCGAACAAACCAGAGTGACCTCCGCCGGGTCCCTGGGCCCGAGGCCAAGCTCGGCCCGTCGTTTGCGGGCCCAACCGATAATCTCCATGAAGCTCGCCATATCCGCCTCGACCCGATCGTCGAGCCACGCCTCCCGGCCCCGTGGATAGGGCGCTAGCGCGATGCTCTCCTGGTGGATCGCCTCACGCCCGGGCAGACGCTGCCACAGCTCCTCGCTGAGAAACGGCATCACCGGATGCAGCAGTCGGAGGCTGCGCTCGATAACCGTCAGCAGAACCTCCGCGGCGCGCGGCCGGCCGGGGTCGTCGACTCCGAGGACCGGCTTGGCGAGCTCGATGTACCAATCGCAGAGCTCGCCCCAGAAGAAGCCGTAAAGTGCCCGGCATGCCTCGTCGAACCGAAACGCCTCGAAGCGCTCGTTGACCTCGGCCTCGACCCGCGCCAGGCGCGAGAGGATCCAGCGCTCAGGAGCCGCCAGTTGCGAGGGGTCGAGGTCCACGGCCACGGCGGCTCCCTCGGTCCGCGCGAGGCTGAAGCGTACAGCGTTCCAGATCTTGTTGCCAAAGGCTCGGTAGCCCGCCATGCGCTCGATGTCGAGAGGGATGTCTCGGCCCGGGCTATCCAGCGCCGCCAGGGTAAAGCGAAGAGCGTCCGCACCATACTCGTGGATTAGGTCGAGCGGATCGACGGTGTTGCCCTTGGTCTTGGACATCTTCTGGCCCTGGGCGTCGCGCACGAGGCCGGTCAAGTGGACCGTGCGAAAGGGCAGCTGCCCGGTGAAGTGAATCCCCGTCATCACCATGCGAGCGACCCAGAAGAAGAGAATGTCGAAACCGGTGACCAACACATCGGTCGGATAGAAGGTTCTGAGATCGGCGGTTTCGTCGGGCCAGCCGAGAGTCGAGAAGGGCCACAGGCCGGACGAGAACCAGGTGTCGAGAACGTCCGGATCCTGCTCCAGCTCGTCCGTCCCAGCGATGGCCGCGGCGGCCTGCCGATCCCGCGCGACAACGACCTCGCCCTCCGCCGTGTACCACGCCGGGATCTGGTGCCCCCACCAGAGCTGCCGAGAGATGCACCAGGGACGAATGCTCCCTAGCCAGTGCTCCCAGGTCTTGCGCCAGGTGTCGGGTACGAGCTCGAGCTCGACGCCGTCGACTCCGGCGAGGGCCCGGGCGGCCATGTCAGAGACGTCGCAGAACCATTGCGTCGAGACGAGGGGTTCGATCGGCACGCCGCTGCGCTGGCAGTGACCGACGTTGTGCGTGTACTCCTCGACCTTGACCAGGTAGCCTTCGTCGCGCAGGCGCTCGACGACTCTGGCGCGAGCTGCATCGCGGTCCATTCCGACCCACTCGTCTCCCGCCTCTTCGGTCATCCGACCCAGGCGATCGATCACCTGTACTCTGGGCAGATCGTGCCGCTTCCCGATCTCGAAGTCAGTGAGATCGTGGGCCGGGGTCACCTTGACCAGACCGGTTCCGAACTCGGGTTGGACCACGTCGTCGGCAATGAACGGCAGCTTGCGCCCTACCAGGGGTAGGAGCGCGAACTTCCCCGCCAGCTCTTGGTAGCGCTCGTCCTGCGGGTGGAAGGCCACGGCGGTATCGCCGAGCATGGTCTCGGGACGAGTCGTCGCCACCACGATCCGACCATCACCCTCGGCCAGGGGATAGGCCACGTGGTAGAGCTTGCCCGCAACCTCCCGCATCTCCACTTCGAGGTCGGAGATCGCCGTATCGAGGCCCGGCGACCAGTTGACCAAGTACTCGCCGCGGTAGATAGTGCCTTGCTCGTACAAGCGCACGAACGCCTCGCGCACGGCTCGCGACATACCGTCGTCGAGCGTAAAGCGCTCGCGGCTCCAGTCACAGCTCGCCCCGAGCTCGTCGAGCTGTTGGCGAATGTTGCCCTGATGCTTCTCTTTCCACTCCCAGATGCGCTTCACGAAGGCCTCGCGGCCCAGAGACTCGCGAGTCGTCCCTTCCTTCTCCACCTGCCGCTCGACCATGACCTGGGTAGCGATGCCGGCGTGGTCCGTGCCGGGCAGCCAGAGCGCGTTGTAGCCCTGCATCCTGCGCCAGCGGGTCAGCAGATCCTGGATCGTCGACTGGAGAGCGTGACCCAGGTGTAGCCTGCCAGTGACGTTCGGCGGCGGAATCATGATGCAGTAGCTCGGCTTGGCCGAGTCCGCCTCGGCGCGGAAAATCTCGCGCTCGCTCCACCATCGTTGCCACTTCTGCTCGTAGGCCGAGGGATCGAAGGTCTTTTCCATGATCATGGGTCCTGACGCCGTGGCCGGGCCGCGGCGGCGAAGAGCAACCAGAAGGGGCTTGGCCTACTCGGTCTTCTCGGCTTCGAGTTGGCGGATGCGGTCCCTGATGACGACCTCGGCAAGGTCGGGGATGACGTCCCAGGCGATCTCACGCACGGTGTCGGCCGCCATCAACTCTACAACCCGCCGGGCAATCCGATCCACGTCGGCATCGCTGATACCGTTGCCGGTCGCCGGCGCCCCGACTTCAGGCCCGAGCCCGCCTTCGGCGCCGATCTCCTCTGCAGCTTCGACCGGCTCATCGGAGGCCGAGAGCGCTGGTTTCTCGGGGTCGTCCGGCGTGCTTTCGTCCTCGAGAGCACTGTCGAAGACGCTCGCGTCCTTTTCGATCAGCGCCTCGACAGAGTCCTCGATGTCGTCACCCCCGGTCTCGTCAGCGAACGATTCCGTCTCTGGCGCCACCTCCTCGGCGAGGTCGACCGGTGCAACCTCCGGCTCGCCCTGGAGCCCTTCCCTGATCAGGTCGAAACCCACCGACGAGACTGCCTGGTCATCCGCCGCCGGTTCGCTGGCGGCCGGCGCCTCATCATCGGGCAGCTCGGCCTCGGCTTGGGCCGTCGCCTCCAACCCCTGGGCGCCGCTCGTCACGGTTGGCGCAGCGCCGGCCGTCATCTCGCGCACGAGCTGTAGCAACTCTTGCGAATCGAACGGCTTCTTGAGATTGCCATCGGCCCCACAGGCCACGATCTCGTCCTCGTCCAGCGTCTCGAAAGTACCGATCAGCAAAAGGACGGGGAGATCGTTGCTCATCTCCTTGGCCCGCCGGCACACTTCGTAGCCCGATGGACCGGGCATGTGGATATCGGCGATGAGAATGCTCGGCAACTCCTGCTCGAGACGTTCGATCGCCTCGCCACCGCTGCCAACAGCGTCGACCTCGAAATCCTCGTCCATGAACGTGAGCTCGACGACCTTCTGAATCGTCAAACTGTCGTCCGCGAGCAGAATCCGCTTGTTCATCGTGCCCTCCACCGCCGGCGCACAAGCCCTCCGGGATGCGCGATAGTGAGGTGCGAGTATAGTGCAGTTGTTTCAGTTGCGCAGGAGGTGCCGCGCGGTAACGAGGCGCTGCATCTCGCTCGTCCCCTCGTAGATCGTGGTCACTCTCACATCCCGGTACAGCCTGGAAATCTCGTAATCTTCGCTGAATCCGTTGCCACCGTGGATTTGCAGGGAGGCGTAACAGGCTCGATTAGCCGCCTCGGAGGCGTAGAGCTTCGCTTCCGAAGCCAGGCGGCCACCGTCGTGCTCGGCTTCGCGCCCGGCGGCGAACCGGGTGAGCACCCGAGCGGCCTCGAGCTCCGTTGCCAGTTCCGCGATCTGGAATCGGATCGCCTGGTGACTGGCGATCGGTACTCCGAACTGGACCCGCTCGCGGGCGTAGTCGACAGCCAGCTCGAGCGCCCGCTGGTGGATGCCGACGGACTGAGCCGCGATTCCCAGGCGCGAATGGTCGAGCGTGGCGAGCGCGATCTTGAAGCCCTGGCCCTCGGCGCCTAGCTGGTTGGCGCTCGACACGCGGCAGTTGTTGAACAAGAGCGGCGCGGTACGCGACGCGTGCAGGCCCATTTTCGCCTCCGGCTGTCCTACGGCGAGCCCTGGCGCATCCGCCGGGACCACGAACGCAGTCACCCCGCGGCTACCGGCCGCCGGGTCGGTCTTGGCCATCACCACGTAGTAGCTGGCATAGCCGGCGTTGGTAATCCACGCCTTCTCTCCGTTCAGAACCCAGTCATCGCCGTCCCGCGTGGCCTCCGTCCGCAGGCTGCCGGCGTCGCTGCCGGAGCCGGGCTCGGTCAACCCGAAAGCGCCGATGACCTCACCCGAGACCAGCGGCGGAAGAACGCGGGTCCTGAGCTCATCGCTTCCGAAGCGGTAGATCGGCCAGGCGCAGACGGAGTTCGTGACGCTCATCGTCACCGCCACTGACGGGCACACCCGGGCAATCTCTTCCACTGCAACGACGTAGCTCACGGTGTCGAATCCGGCACCGCCAAACTCCTCGCCGACGAGCATGCCCAGCAGTCCCATCTCGCCCATCTCGGCGAGGATGGCGCTCGGGAAATCGTGGCTGCGCTCCCGTTGATCGACGCCCGGTCGGATGCGCTCCTCGGCGAAACGCCTGACCTCTCCCCGCAAGAGTTCCTGCTCTTCGGTCAGCTCGAAGGTCAGCTGTGCCATCGTTTGAACAACACAGGCTACTGGTCGAGGATGGCCCTGGCGATGACCAGCTTCTGGATCTCGCTCGTGCCCTCGTAGATCTCGGTGATGCGGGCGTCGCGGAAGTAGCGCTCGACGTTGTACTCGCGGGTGTAGCCGTAGCCACCATGGATTTGGAGCGCCTTGTTGGTCACTCGCTGAGCCATTCCCGCGGTAAAGAGCTTCGCCTGTGCCGCCTCCAGGGAGTAGCGCTTACCAGTTTCCTTGGTCCAGGCGGCCTTCCAGGTGAGCAGCCGCCCAGCGTCGATCTCGGTCGACATGTCCGCGAGATAAAACTGAATGGCCTGGAAGTCACAGATCGGCCGGCCGAACTGCCGGCGCTCTCGTGAGTACTTCAGAGCCTCCTCGAAGGCTCCCTGGGCGATCCCGACCGCCTGAGCCGAGATGCCCACGCGGCCGCCGTCGAGCGTCGCCATCGCGATCTTGAAGCCGTCGCCCTCCTCGCCGATGCGCTGGCCGACCGGCACCCGGAGCTCATCGAACACGAGCTCGGTCGTGCCCGAGGCATTGACCCCGAGCTTGTACTCGTGGGGCCCGGTCTCGAAGCCCGGGCTGTCGGTGGCGACGATGAAGGCAGTAATGCCCTTGTGTTTGGCTTCGAGATCGACCGAAGCGAAGACCAGGGCCAATTCGGCGTGTGAACCGTTGGTGATGAAGACCTTGCTGCCGTTGAGCACGTAGTCGTCACCGTCGCGCCGCGCGGTGGCTCGCAGCGCAGCGGCATCACTGCCGGCATCCGGCTCGGTCAAAGCGAAGCAGCCCAGCTTTTCGCCGGCAGCTAGCGGCCGCAAGAAGCGCTGCTTCTGCTCCTCGGAGCCGAAGCGCAGCAGTGGATCGCAGACCAGCGAGTTGTTGACCGAGAGGATGACCCCACTAGACGCGCACACGCGGGAGATCTCTTCGACGACGATGCAGTAGGAGATAGCGTCCATTCCGGATCCGCCGTACTCCTGGGGTATCGCCACGCCGGCGAGCCCGAGCTCGCCGGCCTGGTCGAAGAACTCTCGCGGGAATTCGCCGGTCTCGTCAATCTCGCGCGCCCGCGGAGCCACGACCTCGGCGGCAAATCTCCGGACTGTTTCCTGCAGGAGCAGTTGCTCCTCGCTGAGCTGGACATGCATGATCTGCCAAGTGCCTCCGGACGACTCGAGGTAGGAGGTCAAGAACCGGCGGCGCCGGCGACCCCCCCGACCGCCGATTCTCGTTCGATGCCGTACTGCTCCATCTTCTTGTAGAGGTTGCTACGCGGCGTCTCGATTGACTTCGCGGTGGCCGTGACGTTCCAGTCGTGTTCCCGTAGCTTGCGCACGAGAAAGAGCTTCTCCGCTCCCATGCGAAACTCGCGTAGCGTCTTGGCCGCCGCCAGCGTACCACCGAGGCCGGGACGCCCATCGCCGAGGCTACTGACGACGTCCTGCCGCCGCACCTCGTCCTTCGGCGCCAGGATCAGGAGCCTCTCGACCACGTTCTTGAGCTCCCGGACGTTACCCTTCCACGGCAGCGATTTGAGGTGATCCAGCGCCTCCGCAGTGAACTCCTTGGCCCGGTAGTTGTTGGTGCGCGCGTACTGGCGCACGAAGTAGTCGACCAGCCCGGGCACGTCCTCGAGGTGCTCGCGCAGGGGCGGCGTCCTAATGGGAATGACATTCAGCCGGTAGAACAGATCTTCGCGGAACTCGCCCGCCTCGATCGCCTCCTCGAGGTTACGATTGGTCGCCGCAATGACCCGTACGTCGACCGTCGCGGTTCTCTGGGCGCCGACCGGCTCGACCTCACCGCTCTGGAGGACACGCAGGACCTTGGCCTGGGTTCTGGCCGACATGTCGCCAATCTCGTCGAGAAAAATCGTTCCGCCGTCCGCGGCCACGAACTTGCCGACCTGCTTGCGCACGGCGCCTGTGAAGCTACCTTTCTCGTGGCCGAAGAGCTCCGACTCGATCAACTCTTCTGGGATCGCCGCGCAGTTGACCTGGACCAGGGGCTTGTTCCGGCGGGAGCTCAGGCTATGCACCGCGACGGCGACCAACTCCTTGCCGGTACCGCTCTCACCAGTGATGAGCACTGTGGCGGGTGTCGGCGCTGCCTTCTCGAACGTCGCCCGAAGCTGCCGCATGACGACCGACGATCCGATCAGCTCCTCCGACGGCATTGCCGACTGCTGCTGCAAACGATAGCTCTCTACGGCGTTGCGCAGACTGACCAGGACCCGGTCGCGCTCGAGCGGCTTCTCGAAGAAGTCGTAGGCCCCGCGCCTGGTCGCTTCGACCGCCGTCGAAACGTCGCCGTGGCCGGTGATGATCACGACCGGCATGTCGTAGCCGCGCTCGCGGAAGGCGCTGAGCACATCGAGGCCGTCCATCTCGGGCATCTTGATGTCGAGCAGGACGGCGTCCGGAGTCTGCTTGCCGACGCGGACCAGGGCCTCGCGACCGCCGCTCGCTTCCTCCACCCTGTAGCCCTCGAACTCGAGGATCATCCTCAGGCTCTCGCGAATCGAGGCCTCGTCGTCGACAACCAGCACGACCCCCCGGACGGCTCGCCTGCTCTCATCCATGAGATCAGTCTAGCAGCCCGTGCCAGAAGTCCTGCGCCTCTCGCGGTGCCCGCGCAGCCTTACTGTTCCGGGTTGCGCAGCTCCGCCAAAGGAACCGGACGGGCGACGTAGAAGCCCTGAGCGTAGTCCACCTTGATGAGCCGGAGAGCGTCCAGCGTCTCGGCGTCCTCGACGGACTCAGCCACCGTCTTCATCTGCATCACCTGTCCGATTTGGTTGATCGCCTCGACTAGCGCCCGCTGGATCGGGTCGCGGGTCAGACCCTTGACGAACTGGCCGTCGATCTTGATCAGCCCGACGGGAAGGTTGCGCAGGTAGCCGAAAGAGCTCAGCCCGGTGCCGAAGTCGTCGAGGACGAACACCGAGCCCCTCCCGCGTAGCTCGGCGATGAAGCGCATGGCCCGGCCGAGGTGGGAGATCGCCGCCGTCTCGGTGATCTCGAAATAAACCCGCGACGGGTCGATCCGCGAGTTCTCGAACTGCTCGAGAACGTATTCGAGGAAAGTCTCGTCGCCCAGGGACTGCCCGGACAAGTTGATGGCAAAGGCAACACCGGCAAAGCCTGGCGCCTCACCGTGCTCGGCCAGCTCAGCCAGCGCAGAACGCACGACCCAGCGATCAACCGGCAACGCGAGGCCGTGGACCTCGGCCACCCGCATGAACTCCGTCGGCAAAACCGGTTTGTCTTCGTCGCCGTTGATCCTCAGGAGTAGCTCGATGATCCGCCGATCGCTGCTGTGAAACGGCACAATTGGCTGACCGTAGAGCTCGAAGGACTCCGTGGCCAGGGCGTTCTGGACCACTTGGATCAGCTGCGCCTGATCCCGCCGCTCGGAGAGAGCCGTGTCGTCGGGACGGTACACCTCGACCCGGTTCGAACCATGTTGCTTGGCGATGTAGCAGGCGCCATCGGCTGCCCCCAGGACCTCGGCAACGCTCGCGGTCTGGCCGTCGATGCTCACCAGGCCGACACTCGCCGTGACGTTGAAGACCTTGTCGTCCCAGGAGAAGCGGAACATCTTGATGTCCTTGCACAGGGAATCGGCGATCGACTTCGCCTTGGAGGCCGCGCAGTCCGAGAGCAGAATGCCAAACTCGTCTCCACCGAGGCGACCCAGGGTGTCAGAGCCCCTGAAGTTGCAGCGCAACAGCGACCCGATCTGTTTGAGCATTTCATCACCAGCGAGGTGGCCGCAGGTGTCGTTGACGATCTTGAAGTTGTCGAGGTCCACGTAGCACAACGCGTGCGTGCGATCCTCGCTGCGGGCGTCGGCCAAGGCCTCTCCGAGGCGGCGCTCGAACTCCGTCCGGTCGAAAAGGCCAGTCAGGCCGTCGTGGGTAGCGCGGAAGAGCATCTGGCTTTCCAGCCCGCGCAGCTCCGAAAGATCCCTCAGCTCCACCACCCAGGACTGCAAGTTGCCCTGGGTGACCAGCTGTCGTACCTCGCAACGAATCGGCAGCTCGGTGCCGTCGCGCCTGATGAGCCGGCTCTTGGCAGGGCGCTCCGCACCGCCGACGGGTAGTACGCTGATCCGCGCACCGGTACGATCGTCCACCAAGTGCACGACCTTCTCGACCGAGCACCCGAGAGCCTCCTCGGAGTGCCAGCGGGTCATGCGTTGCGCCGCTGAGTTGATTGCGACGATCGATCCAGTTTCATCTATGCGTACGACACCATCTGCCAGGCGGTCGAGCAGAGCCAGCTGGAGATCCAGCTGGCTCTCCAGCTCGGTTTGACGCCGCGTTTCCGGGGTCAGAGCGATGGCCACGCCGCTAAGAATCACCGCCTCGCCCGAACCGTTCTTGGTCGTGCGACCCCGGAACAGGGTCCAGTGCTCGCGGCCCGCAGAGTCGATCAAACGGGCCTCGACGTCGAGAAAGCCGCTCTCGACGGCCCGGCGGAAGGCCTTCTTGACCGAGCCCATATCGTCGGGGTGAAACAACGTGATCGCGTCCTCGAACCTCATCGAACGCCGCACCGAGCCGAAGATCTTGGGCAGGCGATGCGGCAGCTTCACCCGCAACCGCTGGAGATCGACCTGCCAGCTCGCAACCCTGCCCGAACGATGGCCGCGCACGACCTCGCGCAGCCGGGAGGCAAGCGCCTCCTCGAGCCGGCTGTCGCGGGTAATGTCGAGCAGGAGGGCGACCTTCTCACCCGGCTCGGCGCCCTCCTGCCAGTGGATGGTGAACCGCCTCGAGCCCGCGGTGCCGGCCCGCATTCGCACGCGGCGGGGCCTCGACTCGTCACCGCCGTCATCGGCTGCCGACTCTTGCGCGAGGCTGGCGAAATAGTGGTCGAAGTCGGCGCCGACAGCCTCAGGCCCGAGCAGATCGAGAGCAGGCTCGTTGGCGGCCCCGATCCTCCCGTCGATTAGGGTGACGGCAGGTAGAGATAGCCGCGCCAGCCACTCTTTGTCGAGCGCCGGAACAGCCAGATTCTCGATCGGTGCAGACTCTTCTGCCAAGTAGTTCCTTTCTTTCCAACCCGTCCTGTGGGTCCGGTGTCGCACCTGTCCCGCGGCCGAGGGGCTGATTATGACATCTCAACACCTCACTGAGATCAATCCGCCGCTTCACGACAAGAAAGAGGGCCGGCTAGAAGCCGGCCCTCGTCGCGATCGTCGTGCTGAGGGCTCGCAGCCCGGAGCAAAAGTCCTGCGGGCTGCTAAGGCTTGGCGGGGAAAGCGAAGAGCGGCGGCAGTTCCTGCCCGTTGCCGAATCGCCGCACATAGAGCCGCAGTCGGGAACCGGATCTGGCTCCGCCCACGATCTGCTCCAGGTCTTCGACGCTCGAAATCTCCTCGCCGTTGACTTCCACGATTACGGAAACGACGTTTTCGGCGCGAATGCCCGCGTCATAGAGCGGACTGCGCGGCGAGATGTCTGTGATCCAGACTCCGTTGACGTCATCTGGGATCCTGTGCATCGACTTTGGACCCGGCAGGAGATCCTGATAGCGGATGCCCAACCACTCGATTCCGCTCTCTTCCTCTTCTTCTCTCTCGTCCCCTTCACCCTCACCGTCGCCAGGCCGCTCGGCCAGCATGACGCGCTTCTCGAGCGTCTCGCCCCGGCGCACGACCTCCATCTCCACCTCGACATCCGGTCCCAATGCGGAGACATAGTCGATCAGACTGCGGATACTGACGACCTCGTGGCCATCGATCTTGACAACGATGTCGCCGACCTTGATGCCGCCCTTCTCCGCCGGGGTGTCCTCGGTGATGCTGGTGACCAGAGCTCCGTCGGTCGAGTCGAGGCCGAAGGCCTCGGCTGCCTCGGGAGTCAGATCGTCGACGCCCATGCCCAGATAGCCGCGCCGCACCCGTCCGACATCGCGCAGCTGCGGCAGCACGGTCTTGAGCGTGTTCACCGGAACCGCGAAGCCGATGTTCTCGGAGCCCCAGTTGATGGCCGTGTTGATGCCGATGACCAGGCCGGCCAAATTGATTAGCGGTCCGCCAGAGTTGCCGAAATTGATCGCCGCGTCGGTCTGAATGAAGTTCTCGAACGAAGAGGTCTCGGCGGAGATCCCGATCCGCCGCTGCTTGGCCGAGATCACGCCGACGGTCACGGTGTTGTCGAGCCCGGCCGGAGAGCCGATCGCCATGACCCAGTCGCCGGGACGCATCGCGTCGCTGTCGCCGAGGTCCAGGTAGGCGAACTCATCACCGCCCTCGATCTTGAGCAGCGCCAGGTCCGTCGCCCCGTCCGCCCCTCGGACCTCGGCATCGTACTCGCGCCCCCCCACTCGCACCCGCAAGCGCTCGGCACCCCGAATGACGTGGTTGTTGGTGACGACGAAGCCGTCGGCCGAGACCAGGAACCCACTGCCGCCCGAATCGCGGCGGAACTCGCGGTCATCCTCTTCGTCACGATTGCGCGGCCGCCGGAAGAACTCGAAGGGCTGGCTGCGTCGGCGCTCGGCGGCGCTCTCGAAAGTGCTGGCGTCGATCGAAACGACGGCCGGAGCCACCCGCTCGACGAGATCGGCAAGGCTCGGCAGCCCCACGGCGGAGACTGGAGCCGCCCCAACCAGCTGATCGGAGGCGCCTTCGGACCGCGCCCGAGGAACCATGTCGAGCCCGCCCGAGAGCACCATGCCGAAAATCACCGCGCCGAAAACCAGAGTCGCGGTGGTGGTCGTTCTTTGCAAGTTCCCGCTCATGACGATCAGAATCTCCTCTTGCTGGCAGAGTATTCCACCACTGATCCTGGATGGTAGCAATCACGCTGCCAACACAGCAGGCTTCTCGTCCGGGTGTAGGCGCTGGATCCGCGCCTCTCGCCACGCTGGCCGGATGCCAATTTGGCCTGCGCTTTCGTCGGCGATCGGCCCTCGTGGCCGAAGCAGTCCGCCACCGACAATGCCTCCGGTCGAACCTCGTCGGTCGACTGGCAGGCACCGGTAGGGCCCAGGGCTCTCTCCCGGGCGGACCTGTGCTCCACCGGCTCCGCGCGAGAGGAGCCCAGTGCCTGGACAGCCCATTGATGTTCGCGTCGATTCCCCGTATAGTTTATCGGTCACTTGTTCGCTGGTCGGTGGATGGAGTGGGCGTGAGCCCGCTTTTTTTTGTCTCACCGCCCAGCGCTCGGAGGCTCCATGCCACACGCAACGTTGGACGAAGAGTTGAAGAACGAGTTCGCCGAGATCGCCCGCAGCACTGGCTGCGAGCTCCTCGATGCGCGCTTTCAGGGCGGCGTCGTCAAGCTCATCATCGACCACCCAGAGGGCGTGACCCTGACCCACTGCCAGACGGTGTCGAGGCAGGTCTCCGCCGAGCTCGACGTGCGCGATTGGAGCTCGAGCAAGTACACTCTCGAAGTCAGCTCTCCCGGCCTCGACCGAGAGCTCCTAGGTCCTCGAGACTTCGCGCGTTTCACTGGCAACCAGGTCAAGATCACGTGGCACTCCGATCAAGGCAAGAGAACCGATATCGGAGTGCTGGAGAAGTTTGTCTCTGACGACGAACAGGCCGACGGAAGCGCCCAGATCGAGATACGACTCGACTCAGACGCGCTCCAAGGCATTCCACTGCAATCGATTCAAGTCGCTCGGCTCGTTCCCGAGCTCTAGCGCCAAAGGGCAACGAACATGGCTTCGACGAAGACACCACAATTCAGCCTAGAAGAGGTTCTCCAGCAGGCCGCGCGGGAGCGCGACATCGATATGGAGCGCTGGATCTCGGCGCTCGAGGACGCGATGGCCTCGGCGGCGAAGAAACAGCACCGGGTCAAGGCCCCGGTTCGCTCCACCTTCGATCGCTCGAACGGCACGTTCTCGGCCTTCATCGTCAAGACCGTGGTCGACGAAGTCGAAGACCCATTGGCCGAATGGACTCTCGAGGAGGCCCAGGACCACGACCCGGACGCCGAGGTCGGAGCCGAGATCCACATCCCGATCTCGACCGAAGGCCTCGGCCGAATCGCGGCGCAGTCGGCCAAGCAGGTGCTCTACCAGCGAATCCGCGAAGCCGAGCGTGAGAAAGTCTACGACGAGTTCATCGGCCGGGTGGGAGAAGTCGTCAATGGTACCGTCAAGCGCTTCGAGCGCGGCGACATCGTCGTCGACCTCGGCCGCACGGAGGCGGCGGTCCCGCGCAGCGAGCAGTCGCGCCACGAACGCTACAGCCAGGGCGAGAGGATCCGAGCAGTCATCGCCGATGTGCATACGCAGCCCAAGGGGCCGCAAGTCATCCTTTCGCGCACCGATCCCCGTCTGCTGATCAAGCTTTTCGAGATGGAGGTGCCCGAGATCTACGACGGCACGGTGCAGATCAGGGCTGCGGTGCGGGCTCCGGGCGAACGCGCCAAAGTCGCGGTCGTAAGCCGCGAGCGCGACGTCGACCCAGTGGGCGCCTGCGTCGGCATGAAGGGCTACCGCGTCCAGTCGATCATCCGCGAGCTCAGAGGCGAGAAGATCGATATCATCGAGTGGAGCGACGACCTCGTGACCTTCGCCCAGAGCTCTCTGGCGCCGGCGCGAATCACCCGCGTCTCGGTGACTCACGAAGGGGACGTACCCCATCTCGATGTCATCGTCGAGGACGACCAGCTCTCACTCGCCATCGGCAAGCGCGGGCACAACGTGCGCCTGGCAGCCGAACTCCTGGGGGCGAAGATCACTATCAAGAGCGAGAGCGACGTCAAGGGCGAGGTTGCCGACGCGCTAGCCGATATGCTGCAGTCGGCGATGTCCGAAGAGGAAGCGGCTCCGAGCGCGCCGTTCAGGCTCACCGATGCTCCAGGCGTGGGAGCGAAGCTCGCCGATAAGCTGACCGAGGAGGGCTTTGGCACGCTCGAGGCGCTGTCCGCGACCAAGCCCGAAGCCTTGGAGCAGGTTGAGGGTGTCGGCGCAAAGACGGCCCAAGCCATCGTCGCGTGGGCGATCGATTTCGCCTCTCAACAAGCGGTGGCAGCGGTCGCGACTGGTGAATCCAGCGAGTCGGGCGAGAGCTCCGACTCCGGCCTCGGTGGCGAGGACTTCATGGCGGCTCTGAGCAAAGCATTTCAAGCGGCGGAAGAAGACGCCGGCGCGGGCAGCGGCGAGGAAGAGTAGGAAGAGTTAAACGGCCGGGCGCAAAGGCCCGACACGAAGGAGCACCGAGCAGCAATGGCGAAAATCAAGGTCAAAGACTTGGCGAAGAAGATGGGGCTTCCCGATCAGGATCTCCTCTTCAAACTCAAATCGATCGGCCTGCGTCTCGATAGCGTCGAGACCGAGATCGACGCCGGAGTGCTGCAGTCGGCGCTCGAGGGGCGCAGTATCGTGCAGCCCCGCGAGGTGATCCTGCGCGACGCTGCATCGAAATCCGTACCGCGCGCGCCGGCGCGGCGCCGACCGTCACGGCCGGCACCTCCATCTCCGCTGCGGCCGCACAAGCGGCGTCCGCTCATTCAGAAGGTCGAGCCCCGAATCAAGACCATCCCCGTCGCCGAGCGTCCGAAACCGGCGAGCACACTCGGCGAGGCCGCACCGGCGCGCCCGGCCATGCAGACGGCCCCGGCGGCGACTGGGGCCAAAAGGCCGACCGGCGCGCCCCGGAAGAGTGTCACGGCCACCTCCCCCACGGCGGCGCAAGTCGAGATGATCACCCGCGGCGCGCGGCGCGCGGCGCGCAAGACCGGCACCTCCTCGGTCAAACTCGAGGAGATTCCGGACACTCCGATCACAGTCACCGAAGGCATGACCGTGCGCGACTTCGCCGAAAAGCTGGGCCTGAAGACAAAGGACCTCATCAAGGTGCTGATGGAGCGCGGGCAGATGGCGACGGTCAACCACGTCATCGAACCCGCATCAGCGATGGCGATCGCCGAAAGCCTCGGGGCGGAGGCGATGACCGTCACCTTCGAGGAAGAGGTCCAGCTGCGCCAGGAGATGGCCAGGCTGCTCGACGACACAAAGCGCGTATCCCGGGCGCCCGTCGTGACCATCATGGGCCACGTCGACCACGGCAAGACGACCCTGCTCGACACGATCCGCTCGTCGAACGTGACGGAGAGCGAGTTCGGCGGAATCACCCAGCACATTGGCGCCTACGAAGTGGCGTTCAAGGATTCGAAGATCGTCTTCCTGGATACCCCCGGACATGAGGCCTTCACCAGGATGCGCGCCCGTGGCGCCGCAGCGACCGATATCGTCGTGCTGGTCGTCGCAGCAGACGACGGCGTGATGCAGCAGACGGTGGAGGCGATCGATCACGCCAAGGCGGCCAAGGTGCCCATTATCGTAGCCGTCAACAAGATCGACAAGGCCAACGCCAATCCGGATCGCGTCAAGAAGGAGCTCTCCGAGCGAGACCTCCTGGTCGAGGACTGGGGCGGCGACACCGTGAGCGTCGACATCTCGGCGCTCAACAACGAGGGCGTCGACGACCTGCTCGAGATGATTGCCCTGACAACCGAGCTGCTGGAGCTCAAGGCCGACCCGACCCTCGCCGCCCAAGGCGTCGTA
The DNA here is from genome assembly GCA_027296385.1 of Acidobacteriota bacterium. Taxonomy (GTDB): domain Bacteria; phylum Acidobacteriota; class Thermoanaerobaculia; order Multivoradales; family JAHEKO01; genus CALZKB01. The sequence continues at coordinate 19,554 of JAPUJD010000129.1, forward strand.
ATCGAGGCACGCAAAGAGCTCGGCCGCGGCATGCTGGCCACGGTTCTGATCCAGGATGGCACGCTCCGAATCGGCGACGTCTTCGTTGCCGGAGCGACTTGGGGCCGCGTACGCTCGATGGCCACCGACGCCGGCGACAGGGTAACGGAAGCGGGGCCGGCAACCCCGATCGAGGTGACGGGACTCAATGACCTGCCCGCGGCCGGGGACTCTTTCCAGGTGGTCGAGAAGGAAGCGGAGGCGCGCAGCGTCTCGGACTTCCGCCAAGCGGAGGCGCGCAGCAACAAGCTCGGGGGAACCCGGGGCAAGGTTTCGCTCGAGCAGCTCTTCGAGCGCATGAAGGAAGGCGAGATCAAAGAGCTACCGGTCGTCCTCAAGACCGACGTCCAGGGCTCGCTCGAAGTCCTCAAGGACACCCTCGGCAAGCTGTCGACCGACCAGGTCAGGATCCAGGTGATCCGGGGCGGTGTCGGCGGAATCACGACGGACGACATCCTGCTGGCCTCGGCTTCCCAGGCAATCGTCATCGGATTCAATGTGCGCCCCGAGCGCAATGCCACCGAGCTCGCCGAGAAGGAAGAAATCGACGTTCGCCTGCACACAGTCATCTACGAGCTCGCCGACGAGTTGACCAAGGCGATGGTCGGACTTCTCGATCCGATCTACCGCGAGGTCACGCGCGGCCGGGCCGAGGTCCGCGAGGTGTTCAATGTGCCGAAGATGGGTCGCGTGGCCGGTTGCCACGTCGTCGAAGGCGTTGTCCCGCGCAACGCGATGGCGCGACTGCTGCGCGACAGTGTCGTGGTGTACCAGGGCAAGGTCGCGTCTCTCAGGCGCTTCAAGGATGACGCCAGCGAAGTCCGGAGCGGTTTCGACTGCGGCATCGGCTTGGAGGGCTTTCAGGACGTGAAGCCCGGCGACATCATCGAGGCCTACGTCGAGGAAGAGGTAGCGGCGACCCTCTAGTGGGCGACCGGGGACTGCCGCCCGAGACGATCCAGGTGGCACAACCCGCTCGGCGACGACCCCTCATGCCCGTCTCAATAGTCACCGTAGAGATCTACCTGCCCGAGGCGCGAAGCCTCAAAGACAAACGACGCATCGTGAAAAGCCTCAAAGACAAGATACACGCCCGTTATCGAGTCTCGATCGCCGAGATTCGGAGCCACGACTTGCGTCAGCTATCCGAGCTCGGGATAGCGACGGTGGCGCCGGCAGCCGGGCACCTCGAGGACCTGGTGGCTTCTATCCGAGCGATCTTCGACGACCGGCCGGACATCGTCGTGGCGAGTTGGCATGAGCAGGTCGTGGAGCTCGAGAAGTGAGTCGCCGTAGCCACCGGATCGAGGATCTCCTGCGCGCCGAGCTGGCCGATCTCCTACTGCGTGAGGCACGCGATCCGCGCGTCCGCGAAGCCCGCATCGCAGCCATCGACGTGTCGCCCGACCTGAGCCAGGCACGCGTCCTCGTCTCCATTCTCGCCGAGGAGGAGCAACGACGGGAAGCCCTCGCGGCCCTCAATGGGGCGGCCGGGTTTTTCCGCAGCCGCCTCGCCCAGCGGCTGCGTCACATGCGGCGCGTACCTGCCCTCGCCTTCGTACTCGACCGAGGGCCCGAGCACAGTCAACACATCACCGAACTCTTGGAGAATCTCGAATGAGCAGCGTTCCCCCACCCGACGGCTTGCTTCAAGCTCTGCGCAACGGCCAGCGCTTCATCCTCACCGGTCACCGCCGCCCCGACGGCGATTCCTTGGGCTCGGCCCTGGGCCTCGCCCGAGTCCTGCGCCAGCTCGGCAAAGGAGCTCAGGTCTGGAATCGCGACGAGATGCCGCCGGTCTACGCGGCCATCTCCGGCAGCGACCGCATCCACGTCGGGGAATCGCCCCCAAACGGTTTTCCCGAGGGTTTCGACTACTCGATCTGCCTCGAGTGCCCCAGCCTGGACCGCACGGGCCTGAGCGAGCACCTTTCTCAGCTGCCGATCATCAACCTCGACCACCACCTCGGCAACGAGCTCTACGGCGAAAGCAACTGGGTAGATACCGGCGCCCCTGCGCTGGGAGAGATGATCTACCGGCTGGCCGGCGCCCTCGGGGTCGCGGTGGATGCCGCCACGGCAACGGGCCTCTACACTGCCGTGATGACCGACACCGGGGGTTTCCGCTTCGCCAACACGACCGCCGAGACATTCAAGGTCGCAGCCGCGCTGGTGCGCGACGGTGCGCGCCCGGAGCAAGTCAGTCAATGGGTCTACGAGAGCCAGTCAGAAGCAACGGTGCGCCTGCTCGGCGAGATGCTCCACAGCCTCGAGCTTCATCACGGTGGGCGCATCGCCACGGTCGCGCTCCTAGACGAGATGTTCGAGCGCGCCGGAGCCACCGCCGCCGACGCCGAGGACTTGGTCGACCATCCACGCTCGATCGCCGGGGTCGACGCTGTCGCCCTGCTGCGTCAGCTCGGGCCGGGGCGCTTCAAGGGCTCGCTGCGCAGCCGTGGAGACGTGGACGTGGAGGTGATCGCGCGCTCCTACGGGGGCGGCGGGCACAAGAACGCCGCCGGCTTCGAGGCCACGGGCGCGGTCGAGGACCTCACCGCCGCGCTCGTGGAGAGTCTGCGTGATGCCCTCGGGTAGCGCCGTGACCCGGGACGGCCTGCTCCTCGTCGACAAGCCGACCGGCTGTACCTCGCACGATGTCGTGCAGCGCGCCCGGCGCATCGTCGGGCAACGACGGATCGGGCACTGCGGGACGCTCGATCCCGGCGCGACGGGCCTGCTCGTGCTCACCATGGGCCGCGCGACGCGGCTGACCCGGTTCCTCATCGAGGCTCCCAAGATCTACGAGGGAGACATTCTTTTCGGTACCTCCACGAATACCTACGACGGCCTAGGGGAAACGACGGCGGAGCGCTCGATAGAGGCCCTCCTGGCGGACGACGTGCTCGCTGCCATGCCGCGCTTCGTCGGCACCTACGAGCAGGTCGCACCGCCGTTCAGCGCCAAGAAGATCGGCGGGCGCAAGTACTACGAGCTGGCTCGCCGCGGTGAAGAGGTGCCGGAGGCCCGCAAAGAGGTCACGGTCTTCTCGTTCGTGGCGATGGGTCCCATGACGGAGGGCAGTCTGCCCTTCCGCCTCGAATGCTCGTCCGGCACCTATGTCCGCAGGGTCGCCCATGATCTAGGCGAGGCGACCGGCTTCCCGGCGCACCTCGCCACCCTCAGACGCACCAAGGTTGGTCCCTTCGATGCCGCAGCCGCCGTCGGCATCGACACTCTCGCGAAGCTGGAAACGCCGGAGAACGGCGATTGGTGGATCCCCTTTCACCGGATCCCCCTGCCCTTCGACGAACGCGTCATCGACGCTCGCCAGGTCCGGAGGATCCTGCACGGCCAGAGCGTGCTGGTACGGGATCTCGTGGGCCAGGAAGGGGACTGGATCAAGCTCCTCGACGACCGCCAGCGCTTCATCGCAGTCGGTTCAATCAATGAACGCATCGGTACCGCGATCGGTATCGTCCAACCCCGGATCGTCTTCTCCTGAGCGCCGGAGATGCCCATCGAGTCAGCGCTTTCTGTGCTAGTGTGCTGGGTCGACAGAAGAGTAGGAGGAAGAAGAGTTGGCACAGTCGAAGGCCGCAAAAACACAGACCATCGCGGAGTACCGCACCCACGAGAGCGACACCGGGTCGCCCGAGGTGCAGGTAGCTCTTCTGACACGGCGAATCAACCAGTTGACCGAGCATTTCAAGATCCACGCCAAAGATCACCACAGCCGGCGTGGTCTCCTGCAGTTGGTCGGTCGGCGTCGCCGTTTGCTCGACTACCTGAAGAAACAGGACGTCGAGAGCTATCGCACGACGATCGAGCGTCTATCCATTCGCAAGTAGCCCTCAGCACCAGCCCAACCAGCCTTTCAGAGCTCCTCGTCGGCTTCGCCCGACGAAGCTGCCGTGTATCCCGGTGCTCGCTCTCGAGGCTGGGCTCGACAACCGCGCAGAGCAGGGCAATAGACAGTAGAGGAAGAAGAGACCATGAAACACATTGAAGAAGCCCGGATGGGCGACACCACCCTCTCCATCGAGACGGGGAGAATAGCCAAACAGGCAGACGGCTCTTGCGTCATCAGCTGCGGCGACACCATGGTTCTGACCACCGCCTGCTGGTCGCCGGAGCCCTCCATCCGAAGTTTCCTGCCGCTGACTGTCGACTACCGTGAGGGCACAGCGGCCGCGGGCCGAATCCCAGGCGGATTCTTCAAGCGCGAGGGTCGCCCCACCGAGAAGGAGATCCTGACCTGCCGGATGACCGACCGGCCTCTGCGTCCGCTCTTTCCCAAGGGATACCTACACGAGACGCAGATCATCTCCTTCGTGCTCTCCGCCGACGGTGAAAACGATCCCGACGTCATGGCCATCAACGGCGCCTCGATCGCGCTGGCCGTGTCCGAAATCCCCTTCTTCACGCTCTTGGGTGCCGTTCGAGTAGGCTTGGTAGAAGGCGAGCTGGTCTTCAATCCGACTAATTCGTATCGCGAGATAAGCGAGCTGGACTTGATCGTGGTCGGCAGCGAGGAGGCCATCGTGATGGTCGAGGCCGGAGCGAGCCAAGTCTCCGAGGAGGTCGTCCTCGACGCGATCTACGCCGGCCATCGCGAGCTACAGTCCGTGATCGAGGCCCAGAAGCGCCTCCAGGCCGCGGTCGGCGTGGTCAAACCCGAGTGGCAGGCGCCTGAGGACTATTCCGACGAGACGATCGCGCGCGTTCGCAGCGAGCTTGGCGCGACACTCACGACGGCGCTCAACACCCGCGGCAAGTTCGAGCAAAAGGCCGCCATCAAGGCGGCAGTCGGCTCCTTCCTCGAAGGCCTTCCGGCGGACGACGAAGAGCTGCGAACCGAGTTCAAGCGCGCCATACACGATGTTCAGGAAGAGATATTCCGCGACACCATCCTCAATCAGAATGTGCGTCTGGACGGCCGCGCCACCGACGAGATCCGCGCCCTGTCGATGGAAGCGGGCCTGCTGCCGCGACCCCACGGTTCCGCCCTCTTCACCCGGGGCGAGACCCAGTCTCTCGTCACCACCACTCTCGGCACCGGGCGTGACGCCCAGATCATCGAGGAGTACGAAGGCGAGAGCCGTCAGCGTTTTCTTCTCCACTACAGCTTCCCGCCATTCTCGGTCGGCGAAACGCGGTTTCTACGCGGCCCCAGCCGGCGCGAGATCGGCCACGGCGTGCTGGCACGCCGGGCTCTGACGCCAGTGCTCCCCAGCGAGGAGGACTTCCCCTACACGATCAGAGTGGTCTCCGAGATCATGGAATCGAACGGTTCCTCCTCGATGGCTACCGTGTGCGGCGCCTCGTTGGCGCTCTTTGACGCCGGCGTCCCGATGCTGGCTCCGGTGGCTGGAATCGCCATGGGGCTCGTCAAGTCCGAGGACAAGTTCGCCGTGCTGTCGGACATCGCGGGCCAGGAGGACCACTCCGGCGACATGGACTTCAAGGTCACCGGTACCCGCGAGGGCATCACCGCGCTGCAGATGGACATCAAGATCGCCGGCGTCACCCAGGAGATCATGAAGACCGCCCTCGAGCAGGCCAGGGCGGGCCGCAACCACATTCTCGACGCCATGGAGCGCGAGTTGGAAGTGCCCCGTTCGGACCTTTCACAATACGCGCCGCGGCTCCACACCATCTATATCAACAAGGACAAGATCCGCGACATCATCGGCCCCGGCGGCAAGACGATCCGCTCGATCACCGAAGAGACCGGCTGCGAGATCGAGATCGGGGACGACGGCAAGATTGTCATCGGCTCGCCCGACGGCCTGGCGGCGCAGCGCGCCATCGAGATCATCGAGCGCCTCACCGAAGAGGCGGAAGTGGGCAAGGTCTACACCGGCATCGTGCGCCGAATCGAGGACTACGGCGCGTTCCTCGAGATCCTGCCGGGCACCGACGGCCTGCTCCACATCAGCGAACTGGCACCGTATCGGGTCAAGGCCGTTACCGACATTCTCAACGATGGCGACGAGGCTCAGGTCAAGGTCATCAGCATGGAGAACGGTCGGGTCCGCCTTTCTCGCAAGGCGGTGATCATGGATGACCCCAACTTCGACCCCAAGGAGTACGAGGGCATGGGCTACGATGGTCCAGTCGGCGCTTCCCAAGGTCGAGGCGGCGGCGGTCGCGATCGTGGTTCTCGCGGCGGACCCCGCGGCGGCAGGAGGCCTCCACGACGCTAGCAGATCGTGCCAGAAGTCCTGCTACCCGCTGCTAGGGTAGCCTCACGCCTTATACTCCAGCACGATGACGGGTGATATGGCTGGGTCCGTGAGCCGTGAGCGCCTGGTCGCTTTCCTCGACGAGTATCTAGACGCACACGAGGGCAGCGACTACTGTCCGAACGGTCTGCAGGTCCAGGGTCGAGCGCAAGTCGGCCACGTGGTGACCGGCGTCTCGGCCTGCCGGGACCTCTTCCAGCGCGCCACCGAGCGTGGCGCCCATGCCGTGCTCGTCCATCATGGACTGTTCTGGCGCGGCGACGAGCAGCCTCTGGTCGGCTTGCTCTATCGTCGGGTCAGGCTGCTGCTCGAGGCCGGCATCAACTTGCTGGCCTACCACCTGCCGCTCGATCGGCACCCCGAGCTCGGCAACAATGCCCTGGCGGCCCGCCGCTTCGGCATCGACAGCCCACGCCCGTTCGGCGACAACGACGGCCTGCCGATCGGCTTCGGCGGCCGGTTGCCGACCCCGCTCTCGGCGGTTGATTTGGCGGCCCGCTGCCAGGAAGTGTTCGGCCAGGTACCCCTGGCCTTCGAGGGCGGGCCGGAAGCCATCGCGTCGGTCGCCTTCGTCAGCGGTGCCGCCGAGCGAGCGCTCCACACCGCCATCGCCGAGGGCTACGACGCCTTCGTCACCGGCGAGACCAGCGAATGGGTGATGAACGTCGCGCGCGAATCCGGCATCCATTTCTTTGCCGCCGGCCACTACGCCACAGAGCGCCTCGGCATCGAAGCTCTCGGCCGCCACGTCGCCAGCGAGCTCGGGGTCAGTGTCGAGTTCGTCGACGTGCCCAACCCGGTCTAGGGGCTTGGGGGGGGAACCCCGCGGGGGGCGCGGGCCCCCCGGGGGGGTG
>JAPUJD010000013.1 GCA_027296385.1 Acidobacteriota bacterium
CCCATGACGGCCCGATTATGACCTCGGCAATGTGATGCCGCTCCGCCAAGCCCGAATCCAGTCGGCCTCGGCACGCAAGCGTGGAAGGCGGAGCGCTGCGGTATCTCGGGCAGCGGCACGGACGAAGTGTCGGTTCGGGGCGGCGGCTACGGAGTGCGAGGTTGGCGGCGCTATCCTAGTGGCCGGGCTTTGTCCGCAGAGCGGGGAAATGCCTTTCCCGGCTATTTTTCTTGCGCTACCGGTAGAATCATCTGGGCTGCGGCTCTCCGGCGGTGTGCCGGACTAGAAAAAGAAGGGCCAGCCAAAGAGGTACCGTTGAAGACTCTCCTGCTCGTTGGTCGTGACAGACACTCCAGAGACTACCTGGTACGAGGTGTCTCCGGAATGATGGACGAGATGCAAGTCCTGAGCGCTCGCGACGGCGAGGAGGCGGCCCGCACGCTGGCCTCGGGCCCGGTGGATATCCTGGTCACCGAGCTCATCATGCCGGTGATGGACGGATTCGAGCTTCTGAGCTACGTCCTCGATGAGCATCCCGGGATCGAAGTCGTGATCATGGGAGAGACTGAATTGGGCAGAACGCAGCAGGCGCTTTGCGCCGGCGGAGCGTTCCGGTTCTTGAGCAAGCCGGTTGCCGTCGAGGACCTGATCGACGTCGTCCGCAGCATTCTTGCTCGACCTGCCAAGGGGCGGCTGACCGGGTTGAGCCTGCCGGGCTTCTTGCAGCTGCTCAACACCGAGGGACGAACGTGCTCGCTGAGAGTCAAGGCCCTGGGGCACGAGGGGCGCGTTGACATGCGCGAAGGGCAGCTGATCAACGCATCCTGCAACGGCGCCGAAGGCAAGGAGGCGCTCTTCGAGACGCTGAGCTGGAGAAACCCCGAAATCGAGGTCGAGGAACCGAAGGAGAACGTCGCGAGGCTCATCCAGGACCGATTGCCGTCACTTCTCCTCGAGGCAGCCCTCCAGAACGACATTGTGGACTCGGCGGCCGTCGAGCTCGCGGGGCACGGAGTCGACTCGCGGCCGGACCCGCCCGTTAGTATCGAGGTTACCGGCGAGGCGAGGCCAGCAGATCCGGAGCAGGAGGCCGATGCCGGTCAGGTGGTGGGCTCTTTCAGCACCTTCGCTGCGGTCCCGTTGCAGGCCGAGGTGGCCGCCGCCGCGAGGGGGCTCAGCGCCTTCATGCGGCTCGAGGGCACCATCGGGGCGGGCATCATCGAGTTCGAGACGGGTCGCAGCCTGGCCCACGTTTGTCGCGGCCGCAGCAGCTACTTTGCCAAGATGGCTTCCAAAGCGGCTCGAGCCGTGCGCGAGGGTATGCGACAGATCGGAGACGCGGATCTGCGAGATTCGGTCAGCCAGCTCAAACTATACGGGCCGGAGCAATTCCAACTCGTCCGCGTGGTGCGCAGCCAGCCTCAACTGCTGCTGTTCTTCGCCGGTCTGGTGGGGCGGGCCGACGTGGACACGGCAAGTGATCTGCTGGCCGATTTCGAGGGCATGATCCTCGAGTCTTCTTCCGTCTCGGTGGCTCGCCCACATCCTACGGCCTGAGCTTCCAGCCGGTCATCTCTAGCAGCCCGTGGCGGAACTCTGTGGGGCCGCGCGTCATGGTAGCCACTCGATGCCCTAAGGGTCGCGGCGGCGCGGGCTATGGAGTCGAGAGGATAATGCGGTTGCGCCCTTGAATTCGTGCCGACATGAGCATCGTTCGGGCCGCTTGATGAAGACTCTCGGCGGTGCCGGACGCCTCGAGCGTCACCAGACCACAACTGAAAGTGGGTGAGAACTCCTCCTCCGCCGAGCGGTGCTGGATCCCGGCGAACATCTCCCGCACGTGACCGAGGACGCGCAGCGCATCCGGACCGCCGGTCTCGGGCATCAGCACGACCAACTCGTCGCCGCCCCAACGGCCCACCAGATCGGCCCGCCGCAGGCGGCGCACGAGCAGTCGCGCGAGGTTGGTCAAGACGGAGTCACCGCTTAGATGACCGAAAGTCTCGTTGATGGAATTGAGGTGGTCGATGTCGAGGATGGCGTACGACAAATCGCTCGACGTTCTCAGGGCCCGATCGATCTCGACCTCGATTCGGGTCACGAAAGCAGAATGAGTCAGCAGGCCGGTCAGGCTGTCGGTGGCGACGAATCCTTTGCGCGCGCGCGCCCGCTGCACGTGATGGCTGAGTGTCGAGACGAGATAGTCCTCGTCCACTGGCTCTAGCAAGAGATCATCGGCCTCCGCACCGAGGGCCTTGAGCTGGCTGTCGAGGCTCGCCTCCGTCGAGAGGAAGACGATCGGGACGTTGACATAGGCGTCCTGTTGGCGAATCACCGCACCTAGAAGATCACCGCTGACCTGCTTGAGCGCCAAGTCCATCAGTATCGCCTCCGGCCTGAACTCGACGAGCTCTTTCCACACTTCGAGCGGCTCCTGGACCATCAAGGTGGACATGCCAGAGCGCTGCAGCGTCAGGGCGTGGTCGAGGCCAGTACCGTAGTCTCCGGGAACGATCAGGATCCTGTAGGGCTCGGCCCCGGAGTGTCGGGCTGAGCGATCCAGTCGCTCGATGAGCTTCCTGGTCTCGATCGGAAGCACGTAGTAGCCGTCGCCCCCAGCTCTTACGGCCTCGAGCCTCGACTCCAGATCGCTGCGTGAAGACAGGAAGAGAAGAGCGGTGGAGAACTCTTCGTGCTGTCTAAGCTCGTCGATCCGCCTCGCCTCCTCAAGGCCCCAAGCGAACGGCTGAGCGTGGATCATCACAGCTGCGGGCAAGGATTGCTCGAGCGCCTGGTGTAGCCGCGCTGGCTCGCGGAATCGGCGCAGCGCAAAGCCGAAGCAACCCAGCTCGAAACTGAGGTCTCGAGCGACAGCATCGTCGGTGCTGATGAAATAGAGGACCCGGCTCGCCCGCTCGGGCCCCAGGCTACCGCCCTCCTTGTTGTCGGCCACCTCCGCCAGCTCACGGCGCTTGACCTCTATGCAGGCTTTCTTCAGCGCCTGTAGATGGCCCTCCAAGCGCTTCTCGACCTCGGTGGACTCGATATCCAGGTCGGAGGTGTGGGCGTCGAGGTAGAGCTCAAAGCCGCGCGCGACGTCGGTGAACCCTAGAAATCCCAGGGCCTGGCTCGAGCCTGCGACGCTGCGGACCGCCATCTTGAGCGACCGCACCGACCCCTCGCCGGCCCCGTTGCGGACGACCTCTTGCGATAGCGCTTCGATCTGCCGAACCCTGAAAGGCAGCTGCTCCGCGTAGGCCTCGAGCAGCGCTCGCTGTCTACCGATGGTGGCTTGATCGATGTCGAGACTCACTAGAACTCGGATTCTAACCTGCTCGCTCTCAGTGGCTTCGGAAATCAGTTGTTGTTCGCCCAGAATCTGTCCGCTGGATCGGGCTTCGAGTCCCCTGGGGCAAAGAAGTCCTGGCGGGACCCTCAGCCGGCGGCCGGCGACAGGGCGCGCAGGTCGGCGCCGCTCGGTTGCTGGAAGACCCTCAGGTCAAACAGCGGCGCCACCGCTAGGAGGTGGTCGAAGATGTCGGCCTGCAGGGTTTCGTAGCGTACCCAGTCCTGATCGCGGCTGAAGACGTAGATCTCGATCGGCAGTCCGTGCTCGCTCGGCGCCAATTGGCGGACCAGGAAAGTCATGTCCTGGTCGATCTTGGGGTGGTTGCGCAGATAGGCTTCGACGTAGGCGCGAAAGGTGCCGACGTTGGTCAGGTTGCGAGCGTTGACGAGGAAGGCCTCGTCGACCTCGTACTGCGCATTGTGGAGGGTGAACTCCTCCAGCTTGCGATCGAGGTAGTCGCTGATGAATCGGATGCGCTTGAAGCGCTTCAGCATCTCCTCGTCACAGAAGCGAATGCTGGTCATGTCGATGCTGAGCGCCCGTTTGATACGCCGCCCACCCGACTCGCTCATGCCCCGCCAGTTCTTGAACGACTCCGCCACCAGGGCGTGGGTGGGGATGGTGCTGATGGTCTTGTCCCAGTTCTGCACCTTGACAGTGGTCAGCGACACATCGATGACATCACCGTCGGCACCGTGGGCCGGCATCTCGATCCAGTCGCCGCGTCGCACCATGTCGTTGACCGAGAGCTGGATCCCCGCCACGAAACCGAGGATCGAGTCGCGGAAGACCAGCATCAAAACGGCGGTGAACGCCCCCAGGCTGCTGAACAGCACCATGGGCGAGCGTCCGAGCAGCATCGCCAGCACCGCTATGCAACCGAGGAAATAGACCACCAGCTTCGAGACCTGGACGACCGTCTTGATCTGGAAGCGGCGCGACAGCCGCGCCTGCATCTCGTAGATGGCCTGTACAGCGGTGAGCAGCGCGTCGGCGACCAGGATGCCGATGAGCACCAGGTAGGCCGCGATCACCGCGTCGATGAAGGCCAGAGCAGCCGGGTAGAGGGCCAGCACCTGCTCCCCGGCTCTTTGCAGCAGCAACGCCGGTACCAGGTGGGAGAGCCGGTCGAACACGCCCGAGTCGGCGAGTTGGTTGTCCCACCGGGTATCGGTGCGGGCGATCGCCGCCTTGACCAGGCGCACGACGAGGTGCTTGGTCAGAAAGTAGGCCCCGAGGCTGATCCCGAGGACCAGCAGCCAGGCGGCCGCGGCGGCGAGCGCCTCGGCCAGCCCTTCCTCGATTCCGGTGCCGACGATCCAGTCTCTGAGTCTCTCCACTGCGATCACGTAGCTAGCCGCCGCCACGCTTGCGAGGCGTCAAGAATCTCTGGAAAGGCCGGTAGTTGTGTGCTCCCCGTTTCCAGGGCTGCTCCGTAGGACGCTGGGGCTTCCTCTGTGCATCCGGCGCGGTCTTGCCCTCAGGCGGGGGAGTTGCTGCCCGCTCAGTAATCTCGGTCTGCCCCTCGCGGTCTGCCGCCTCATCCTTCTTGAGACAACAGCGCTTGTATTTCTTCCCCGAGCCGCAATGGCAAGAGTCGTTGCGGCCGGGACGATCTGCTGTGGAATCGGGCAAGGCTCTCGGTCTCCGTTTCTCTCGTCCTGTTCTCCCGCGCTAGTCTACCTGCGACCTCAGAATCGCGTAGTTGACAACCTCGACGCGAGGCTGACCATTCACCATCCGTGGCCACTGCCATGGCGTAGCAGACCTCGAGCGTCTTTCTTCCGGCCCCTCGCGCACTCGCCAGTCAGTCGTCCTCTGGCCCGACAATGATCATCAGTCCTCAGCCTTTAGGGCAGCGGGGTCGCGTCCCGGCTCTGGCATTTACTTGAAACAAAAGGGGCTTACGGTGATTTCTGGAAACGAGCCACGCGACCAGA
>JAPUJD010000130.1 GCA_027296385.1 Acidobacteriota bacterium
TGGTCAACGTGTTCGGTAATTGCACGGCGACGACCATCCTCGACCGCTACCTGGGCTAGCTCGCTCTCACTCCACTGCGGCTTCGGCCCGCTCTAGGGGCTTGCTGAAGAACCCTCGCGGGTCGCGCGGCAAGGGCTTCAGCAAGCCCCTAGCGCGGAGCATCGGCGGCGAAGGCGCTCTTCGAGCTCGAGGAACGCCGCAACCAATGAATGCTCGCCGGGCGGCCGCGCCGGCAGCTCCGCGAGAGCGGCGCAAGGGCGCCCGGACTCCAGCATCGACAGCGCCAGGTTGAGGCGGACCGGCAGGTCTTCGGGCGCCAGCGTCAGCGCTCTGCGGTAGGCGATCTCGGCCGCCTTCCAGTCCGCCAGACGATGAGCCGCGTTGCCGAGCCCGAGCCAAGCAAGTGGCTCGGCGGGCCACTCGGTCGTTGCGCGCCGCCACGCCTGCCGGGCGCTCGCCGGGGTCGCGCTGTCCTCGAAGTCGGCCAACGCTCGTAAGAGCCGCTCGCGCCGTGGGCTGGCAGGCCATTCGCCCGGCGGCAGCAGGACGACGGCCCAGCGCCCGGCCCAATCCCATCGCCGCAGCCAGGCGGATGCCTTCTCCGCCCGTCGCGACTCGTCACCGGAGCGCGACAGAACGCGGTTGTCGGCAAGGTCGAAGCCGACGACCACTGCGTAGTGCCAGATCGGCGCCGATCGCACGCCGAGATTGAGCAGCACGAGCACCGGCCGGCCAGCTGCCACCTCGGCAAAGAGCGCCTCAGGCTCGGGTGCCAACTGGTAGGCCAGGCGCTCGAAGCGGCGCGCGGCGGCCAGCATCTCCAGCTGCAGACTGCCCTCGAGACCCGGCGTGTAGATCCAGCCGACGAGGTCGTCGTAATCGACCTCGACACCGCTGTGCTCGAGCACCGTCAACAGGCTCGCCGGGCCACAGTGGTTCTCGAGCTGAGCATGAAAGGGCACCGCGACCAGCTCGACCGGGAGCCCGGGCACGACATCGCTCAGTTGCAGCGGTGGATTCAAGCTGCAACCCAGAGCTAGGAGCCACGCTGCCAGCGCGGCGCTCGGTCGAACGAACCTGAGCAGAAGGTGCTTCAGATCTTCTTGAAGATGTCGATGACGCCGACCCATTCGAGGATGAGCAGCACGATGAAGGTCGCGCCGAGGATCCCGAGCAGACTGCCGCCGGCCGGAGCCTCCTCGATCCTGCCGGCGAGCGCCTCGAGCTCGGCCGGCGACAGCGCGGCGGCGCGCAACCGGGCCGATTCCGGATCGACCCCCAGAGCGGCCAACTGGCGCGCGACGTCCTGGCGCAGGAAGTAGGCATCGACGGTCGAGCGCGCTGGCTCGCCGCGCTCGAGCGCCAGCGCCTCGGAGGTCGAGATCAACTCGGCCGCGACCGGCGCGGGCGTGACCAGCGGGGCGGCGAGACAGACGCTCAGAAGGACGCAGAAAGATGACCTCGTCGTGCTCTTCATGTCAGCACCTCCAATGTTCTCTCGAGCGAACACTAGCATTGCCGCCCCGCCGTCCTGCCGAGCACTCCGCACGAAGGTCCAGATTCCCGTAGATTTGGTCAAATATCAGACAAATAGTCAGTTTATTCCGGTTTTGGTTGACAATTTGTCTTACCTGGCGTATCCTCACCACCATGATTGACGAGACGGATCGCTCCATCCTGGCCCAGCTGCAAGACAACGCCCGCGTCTCCAACTCGGAGATCGCGCGCCAGATCGGCATGGCCCCCTCGGCCGTCCTCGAGCGCATTCGCAAGCTCGAGAAGCGGGGCGTGATCCAAGGCTACGAGGTGCGTATCGCGCCCGCGGCGGTCGGCGCGGAGCTCCTCGCCTACGTGCTGGTACGCACCGACGAGCCTGCGGCGCAGTGTACGACCGGCATCGAGCTCGCCAAGCTACCGGAGGTCCTCGAGGTACACCACATCGCCGGTGAGGACTGCTATCTGGCCAAGGTCAGGACCTCCGGTACCGCCGCCTTGGGCAATCTGCTGCGCCACTCTGTCGGGGCGATCCCAACCGTGATCGGAACCAAGACGACGATCGTCCTGAGCAGCCAGAAGGAGAGCTCCAGGCTGCCGCTCGATTCAGCGGAGGCCGGGGATGACTGACGCGGAGCGCCTACGCTTCACCCAGTTCGCGGCCTTCGCCGCGGTCTACCTGATCTGGGGCTCGACCTACCTCGCGATCCGGATCGCGATCGAGACGTTGCCCGGGCTTCTGATGTCTGGTGTGCGTTTCTTGCTCGGCGGGCTCGTGCTCTATGCCATCGCACGCTCTCGCGGCGCGGAGCGGCCGCGGGTGGTGCACTGGCGCTCGGCCGCCGTCATCGGCCTGTTCCTCTTCGTGGGCGGCAACGGCGGTGTCGTGATCGCCGAGCACTGGGTGCCCTCGGGGCTGGCGGCACTCTTCGTCGGGGTCGAGCCCTTGTGGATCGTCCTGGCACTGGCGCTGTGGCCGGGCGGGGCCGAGAGGCCGAGTCGACACACGGTCTG
>JAPUJD010000131.1 GCA_027296385.1 Acidobacteriota bacterium
ACGACGTCTGCGACATCTCCGGCCGCGAACACGCCGGCGACGTTTGTGGCGGTGCCGGGACCCTCGAGATCGACGTATCCCTTGGCGTCGAGCGCGATCTTGTCCACGAACAATGACGTGTTGGGAATGTGGCCGATGGCGACGAACACCCCCTGGGTCGCGTACTCACTCAGCGCGTCGGTCCGGGTGTTGCGGATGCCCACGCCGTGCACGCCGTCCTCGCGGGTTCCCAGAACCTCGGTGACGACACTGTCCCAGAGCCACTCGATCTTGTCGTTGGCCATCGCCCGTTCCTGCATGATCTTCGAGCCGCGGAGCTCGTCGCGGCGGTGGATGACCGTCACCTTGGTGGCGTGTTTGGTCAGGTACGTGGCTTCCTCGAGGGCGCTGTCTCCGCCGCCGACGACGACCACCTCCTTGCCGCGGAAGAAGAACCCGTCGCAGGTGGCGCAGGTCGAGACTCCGTAGCCCATCAGGCGTCCTTCGGATTCGAGGCCGAGGAGGCGCGCCGCCGCACCGCTGGCGATGATGAGAGCCTCAGCGAGGAAGACGCTGCCGTCATCGGTCTCGACCCGGAAGGGGCGTTCGGAGAGGTCGACCTGCGTCGCCTGCTCGAAGCGCACCTCGGCGCCGAACCTCTTGGCCTGGTTGCGCATGTGCTCCATGAGCTCGGGTCCGAGGATTCCATCGGGGAACCCAGGGTAGTTCTCGACGTCGGTCGTGATGGTGAGCTGCCCTCCCGGCTGGTTGCCGTCGAGAACGAGCGGCTCGAGGTTGGCGCGAGCACCGTAGAGCGCCGCGGTCAGGCCAGCCGGCCCGGATCCCAGGATGAGGACCTTGCGATGTTCTGGCGCAGCGTCAGTAGCAGACATGGTGAGTGGTTCTCCGAGTCTCTTGGCGGTGGGCGACCGGTCCGGGGCGCCCGGAGAGGGCTGGCGAGTATAGCAACCGTTGGCCCGGCTCGCGGCGCCGCCAGCCGGCCACGAAATCATGTCAAGAGAGGCCAGATCCGGTATCGTGGAGATCTACGAGGGGAGGACTCGAAATGGTTTCAAGTCAGAACTTGATCACAGCTTTCAACGGCCAGGTCGGGCACGAGATGGGCGCGTCGATGCTCTACGTCTCGATCGCGGCATACTTCAACTCCGAAGATCTAGATCAGCTCGGCGCCTTCTTCTACCGGCAGGCGGACGAGGAACGAGACCACGCCATGCGCTTCGTGCGTTACGTGGTCGACGCCGGTGGGCGGCTCGAGATGCCCGCCATCCCGGCGCCGGTCAACGAGTTCGCCAGCGCCGAGGCCGCGGTGGCGATGGCGCTGGCTTCCGAAGAAAAGGTGACGCAGCAGATCTACGACCTGGTCGAGATTGCGCAGCAGGATCACGACCACATCGCCCACCGTTTTCTCGACTGGTTCGTCAACGAGCAGTTCGAGGAAGTCGGCACGATGAGCGCTCTCTTGTCGGTTGTCCGACGTGCCGGCGACGACAACCTGTTGCAGGTCGAAGACTACCTGGCGCGGCGCGGTGATCCGCACACGGACGAGGCGCCGGATTGACGTCTCGCCGCACAGGACTTCTGCCACGGGCTGCTAGTCCGCTGGTCGAGCTATCACGGTCTCGCCATCGATCATCTTCTGGCCCGGCCGCACTTCGAGGCGATAGTCCGCCGGCACGTAGAGGTCGACCCGCGAGCCGAACTTGATCAGACCGATCAGCTCGCCGCGTTCGACGGCGCGCCCGGTCTCCAGATAGGTGACGACCCGGCGCGCCAGCAGGCCGGCGATCTGACGGACTCCGAACTTGCGTCCCGCCGCGTCGGCGATCACGGTCCAGTGGTTCTCGTTCACCTCGCCGGCGTCGGCCCTGAAGGCCGCGACCTTGCGCCCCGGGGTGTAGATGCTCTCGACCACGCGACCGCCGACCGGCGCGCGTTGCACGTGCACGTCGAAGACCGAAAGGAAGATGACGATACGCTGCGCCGGCTCGGCGCCCAGACTCGCCTCTTCGGCCCGATCGATCTTGGTGATCACGCCGTTGGCGGGTGCCAGCACCACCCCCGGCGCGGCCGTCGCGGAGCGGTGCGGAATGCGGAAGAAGAGCAGCACGCCGAGCGCGGCGACGAGCAGCCCGAATGCCGCTCTCTTCCAGCCGAGAAAGGCGCCGGCGAGGCCCAGCGCCAGGAGCGGCAGGACGAAGGGTAGAGCTTCCCTGGCGAACCTCAAGCCGAGATCCTCTGCTCGAGCTACCCGGTCTCCCGTGTGGCTAGGCCGTGGCCGTGACCGCGGCGGGGGTCGTGACCCGGTGCTCGCGCGCGATCTGTTCCATGCGATCCTTGAGGAAGAGCTTGTGGCGCTTGATCTGCTTCGCTGCCAGTTCGTCCTCTTGCGACATCGAGCTCCCGTGCTGCAGGTCCTCCAGCCGTCTCTCGCAGTCCCGATGCTCTGCGTAGAGACGGCCGAACTCGTCGTCGGTTTCGAGTAGCTCCTGGGTCACGCTCTGGTCGGGCATAGATTCCTCCTCGGGCAAGGGTGACCGTTCGCCACTCCGGGTGGCGCGGACGGTCCAAATCTCGACTGTGTGGGAAAACGCGTCAACGGGCCGAGCGCGCAGCTAGCCGACAAGACCGAGGTCCCTCGGGTCACCAGCGGTGCCATCGGTGTCGCGCCGGGTGATCATGTCGGTCACGACTATCGCGTTGTTGGACAATGCACCGACAGCATAGCACCGCCGTTCGAGGGCGAGCAAGAGAAGGCGCCGGGGCCTGGGCTCGAGGGGTCCGGCTGGCGTGGCGGGCGCCGTTCGGTACACAATCAACCACCTATGAGTGAGCTCGGAAAATCCGCCCGTATCACCGTCGGCCGCCTCGCGCTGGCGTCACTCGTGACGATCGCGAGCTCTTCGCTCGTCGCCCAGGCGTCCGCACCTGTTAGCCCGGAAGCCACGCCGCAGGGCATCCCCGGAGAACAAGCAAAAGATGAAAACGCGGCCATGCATCTGCGTCTCGGTGCGGCGCTGAGGGAGCTCGGGCGCGCCGACGAGGCCATCGGCGAGTTCCGCCTGGCCCTCGAGCTTGCACCCGAAGACGCCATGACGCACCACAGCTTGGGCTCCGTGCTCGCCGAAGGAGAGGAGTATGCCGAGGCCATCGTGCATCTGGAGAAGGCCCGGGCCTTGGCGCCTGAGAACCCCCTCATCAGCTATGAGCTGGGCGAAGCTCTGCGCCGGGCGGAACGGTTCGAGCAAGCGCTCGTGCACTTCGCAGCCGCCATCGAGCTGGATCCTCCAGCCGAGAACGCACGGCTCGGCCAAGCGGAGGCCCTCGTGAACCTGGGGCAGTTTCGCCAGGCGAGCCAGAGGCTGGAAGAGGCCAAAGTACTCCTACCCGAGAGCCGGAGCGTCGACTTTGCCCTGGCGTGGCTCCTGGCCTCATGTCCGGATCCAGAGCTACGAGACGGTGCCCGAGCGCTCGAGCTGGCGAACAGCGTGTTTGCGGCGCGGCGAAGCCTCGGAGCGGTCGAGATTCTAGCATCGGCCCAGGCCGAGAGCGGGAGCTGCGCGGAGGCAGCCGAGACGCAGGAGTTCGTCGTCGAGCAGGCGACGGGCTTCTCTCTGTCGCCCGAGATCATGGCGCGGCTCGAGCGCAGCCTGGAACGGTTCGAGGGGGGTGCGCCATGCGGCG
>JAPUJD010000132.1 GCA_027296385.1 Acidobacteriota bacterium
CCGCGCGATCGTCGAAATCAGAGCCGGATGATGTGGGTCCTCTTTGCCTGGGCAGTGTGCTTCGCGGGCGTCTCGCAGTTGATCAAGAGAGACCTGCTGTCTGCCGGACCGCTGCTGTGGCTGCTCGCGGCGCTGCCGAGCGTTGCAGGGGTCTTCGCGCTCATCGCCTACGGCCGTTTTCTGCGCGAGGCCGACGAGCTCCAGCGCATCATCCAGCTCCGGGCCCTGGCTCTCGGGTTCGGCGGCACCCTTTTCGCTCTGGCCGGTTATCGCGTCTTCGAGCGACTCGGCGCACCGGCCGCAGAGCTCACTGACGTCATGCTCGTCATGATGCTCTTGTATTCGGTCGCGAGCTTGCTCGGCTGGAGGCGTTACCGGTGAAGAACCGGCTGAAGGTGCTACGCGCCGAGCGCGACTGGACGCAGGCGGACCTGGCCCAGGCCCTCGACGTGTCGCGACAGACGGTCAATGCCGTCGAGAAAGGCAAGCACGACCCGAGTCTTCCCTTGGCCTTCAGGGTCGCTCGACTCTTCGAGCGACAGATAGAGGACATCTTCACGGATGATGAGAAGGGAACGTCATGAGCTTCAGAATCAAGAACATCGGTGTCGGCATCAAGGAGTATTTCGGGTTCGTCGAGGCGAACGTGACCTGGCGACAGCGCTGCCGGCACTTCCTGGCTTCCGAGCGTCGCTCGTTCGCCCGGCTGATCGGTACGGAGCGACCCTCACGCCCCTGCAAGGGGCGACCCGACTCATGAGGGGTTCGCCGAGCGCTACCAGAACGATTGGAGCTCGGTGTAAGGAAGTGGGTGCCAGGATTCCACTCTGTCGAGACGGGGGTCGCCCTCGAGAAGAGCCAGCCCACCACCCTGGTTCGGCAGGACATACTTCCCCCTCAGGCGGCTCGTGACCGCTTTCGGGAACATTCTCAGTCGGTATGTCTCGAGCATCCACGGGCATTCTTCGAGATCGACTTGCTGCATTGCCTGCATCCAGTTCCCCTTCGCAGCATGTTCCTGGAAGAGTGAGTCGAGATACCAATCGGCGGTGCAGGGTCTCAGGAAATAGACGAGGCCAGAAGGGTCTATGACTCGATCGTCCGGCTCTGCCAGACTTCGAAGTTGGCGCAAGGTAGCGACTTGTCGACTACGCGGAGCCGCCAGCGAGCTGAAGTATGCAGACCAGGCCTAGCTGCCTGTTGCAGCGAATTGAAGAAGTAAGGCAAGGATCACCCCGCCAACGGTCGTTCGGGAGATTCTGCCTTTACCTTGTCCACTGCAGCTCTTCCGAGGAGAGTTACTCGAGCTAGGCCACTACCCTACACGCGGCCCGACGGCGGCTCGCTCTCGAGACGCGGGCGTAGTGACCATAGTAAGACACGAGGTGGAGTCTGAGTGCGGTGCCCTCGGTCACGACGCCTTGCAGGCACAGGCATCTTCACCGGTTCGCTCGTCACGATGTCAGGCCATGGGAGATACCTAGGTCGCTGCGAAATGGCGCCCGCGCTATGGTGGTCTCACGATGAGCGACCAGACGACCGTCGCGCCCGAGCCGGATGCGGATGCCGAAAGGCGTGCCGTGAGCGGCGAGGCACTGCTCGCGGTCGTGCGCCAGGTGGTGGAGGAGCTGCATCCGAGTGCCGCCGGCAAGCGGATGACTCTCGACAGCTCGCTCGACCGCGACCTGGCACTCGATAGCCTGGGACGGGTGGAGGTGGTGGGGCGGCTCGAGAAGGCGTTCGGCGTCGGCTTGGCCGATGGCGTGGTGGCGAGCGCGGAAACTCCGCGCGATCTCTTGCGCGCGGTTGTGAGCGCCGTGGGACCGGCTGCCGGGGTCGCCGAATCGGTGGCCCACGAGACAGCCGAGCTGGGCGCGGCCGAGCCGGCTCCGGAGCGCTCGCGAACCCTGGTCGAAGTGCTCGACTGGCATGTCGACCACAACGCCGAGCGGCGCCACGTCACCTTGCTGGCCAGCGACGGCGAGACCGAAGAGCTGACCTACGGTGCCCTGAGACAGAGTGCGCTGGCGGTCGCCGCCGGTCTCCAGGAGCGGGGGTTGGAGCCGTCGCAGATGGTCGGCTTGATGCTGCCGACCAGCCTCGACTACTTCGCCGCATTCTTCGGCGTGCTGCTGGCGGGCGGTGTGCCTGTGCCCCTCTACCCGCCGGCGCGTCTCAGCCAGATCGAGGACCATCTCAAGCGCCAGGCCGGCATCCTGGCGACGGCGCGCGCCCGCTTCATGATCACAGTGCCCGAGGTGCTGCCGCTCGCGCGCCTGCTGCGCGCGCAGGTGCCGACGCTGCGCCGTACGGTGACCGTGGCTGAGCTGAGCATGCCGGGTGCCAACCCCAGCCTGCCCGTCGTGCGCGAGAACGACATCGCCTTCCTGCAGTTCACTTCGGGCAGCACCGCGGATCCCAAGGGCGTGGTGCTGACCCACGCCAACCTGCTGGCCAATCTGCGCGCATTTGGCCAGATGGCTGAAATGTCCGCCGCCGACGTGGCGGTCAGTTGGCTGCCGCTCTACCACGACATGGGCCTGATCGGGGCCTGGATGGGCAGCCTCTACTACGCCATGCCCCTGGTGCTGATGTCGCCGCTCGCCTTCCTGACTCGGCCGGCGCGGTGGCTATGGGCGATCCATCACCACCGGGCGACATTGTCGGCCGGTCCCAACTTCGCCTACGAGCTGTGCCTGAGCAAGATCGAAGACGCCGAGATCGAGGGGCTCGACCTGTCGTCCTTGCGCGGCTCGCTCAACGGTGCCGAACCGGTGAGCCCGGCGACCATCCGCCGCTTCACCGAGCGCTTCGCCGAGTACGGCTATCGACCGGAAATGATGATGCCAGTCTACGGCCTGGCTGAATGTTCGGTCGGCCTGGCCTTCCCGCCGGTCGGCCGCGGACCTGTCGTCGATGTTGTTCGCCGGGAGCCACTATCCAAGAAGGGGCGTGCCGAGGCTGCAGCGGTGGACGACGACGACGCGGTTCGTTTCGTCGGCGCCGGCTTCGCCTTGCCCGGCCACGAGATTCGCATCGTCGACGGTACCGGCGCCGAGGTTGGCGAGCGCCAGGAGGGTCGCATCGAGTTCCGCGGGCCGTCGGCGACGAGCGGCTACTTTCGCAACCCAGAGGCCACGGCGAAGCTTTTTCACGGCGACTGGCTCGACTCGGGCGATCTTGGATACCTCGCCAAGGGAGAGCTTTTCGTCACCGGTCGCGCCAAGGACATGATCATCCGCGCCGGGCAAAACATCTACCCCCAGGAGCTCGAAGAGGCGGTGGGTGACCTCGATGGCGTGCGCAAGGGCTGCGTCGCGGTGTTCGGAACTACCGAGGAGGCCACCGGCACCGAGCGACTGATCGTGCTGGCTGAGACTCGGGCGACCGAGGACGAGGCTCTGCAGCAGCTGCGCGACAGGATTCAGGAGTTGTCGGTCGACCTTGTCGGCACGCCGGCGGACGACGTGAAGCTGGTGCCGCCGCATACGGTGCCGAAGACCTCGAGCGGCAAGATCCGCCGGGCCGCCGGTCGCGCGCTCTACGAGGGCGGCCGCCTGCGACGCCGCGGTCCGGTCTGGTGGCAGGTGGCGCGACTGGCCATGGCCGGCGCGCGCCCGCAGTGGGTGCGCACGCGGCGGGCGGCGCGGGAGCTCGCCTACGCGGGTCGGTTCTGGACGGTGGTCGGTCTGGCGGCGGTCCCCGTCGTCGCCGGTATCGTGCTGCTACCCAGGCTGGCGCGACGGCGGCGCATGGCGCGTGAAGCGGCCCGAGGGATCGCGCGCCTGACCTCGACGCCCATCCGGGTTTCAGGCGAAGAGCACCTGGCTGGCGCCGGACCGTTCGTCGTGACCGCCAACCACGCCAGCTATCTGGATGGTTTCGCGCTCGCCGCCGCGCTGCCGCCCGATGGTGCCTTCCTGGCGAAGAGCGAGCTACGGGGCAGCTTCGTAGCCCGTCTGCTGCTCGAACGTCTCGGCACGCTCTTCGTCGAGCGTTTCGATCCCAGCAAAAGTGTCGAGGACATAGAGCAAGCGGCAGAGGCGCTCGCCGGGGGGCAGTCCCTGCTCGTGTTCCCGGAGGGCACGTTCGACCGCGCACCGGGCTTGCGGCCCTTCCGCCTCGGGGCTTTCCTGCTGGCGGCACAGTCCGGCACGCCGGTCGTGCCGGTCGCCATTCGAGGTACCCGCTCGGTGCTGCGGGGCGACCAGTGGTTTCCTCGTCGCGGCTCGCTGACGGTCACGATCGGAGCGCCGATCGCGCCCGACGGAACGGATCTCGCGGCAGCGGCCAGGCTACGCGACGCTGTGCGGGCCGAGATCCTCGAGCACTGCGGAGAGCCGGACCGGGGCGCTGAGTAGACTCCCGGGATCGTAGAGTCTGGTGTGGGCTAGCATGAGCGGCTCTGATGTCTGAACGTCCGGTCGTCCAGGTCTCGGACCTGCGGAAAACCTACGGCTCGACGGTGGCCGTCGAGAGCGCCTCGTTCGAGGTGCTGGAGGGCGAGATCTTTGGTCTCATCGGGCCCAACGGCGCCAGCAAGACCACGATCATGGAGTGCGTCGAGGGCATTCGCCGGCCGGACCGCGGCTTGATCTCGGTGCTCGGCCTGGACCCTCACAAGGACATCTACAAGCTCCAGCACCGTATCGGCGTGCAACTGCAGGAGGCGCAGCTACAGAAGCGGATCAAGGTCTGGGAGGCCGTCGATCTGTGGTCTTCGCTCTATCCCCACACCGTGGATGGCGAGGCGCTCCTCGAGCAACTCGGGTTGACCGCCAAGCGCGGGTCCTGGTTCATGACGCTCTCGGGGGGGCAGAAGCAGAGGCTGTTCATCGCCCTGGCCCTGATCAACGATCCCGAGGTGGTGTTTCTCGACGAGCTCACCACCGGGCTCGACCCCCAGGCTCGGCGAGCGATCTGGGCCCTGGTGACGAGCATTCGCGAGCGCGGCAAGACCGTCTTGCTCACCACCCACCTGATGGAAGAGGCCGAGCGACTCTGCGACCGTGTGGCGATCATCGAGCACGGCCGGGTGATCGAGATCGACACGCCGCAGGCCCTGGTGAGCAAGCACTGTCCCGAGCGCGGCGTCGTCTTCTCCTGCGACCTGCGGGATGCCGGCGCGGGACTGCGGCGGATCGAGGGAATCGAGGCCGTGACCGAGGAGGGGACGAGCTACCGGCTCGAAGGCCGCGGTGAGGACTTTGTCTCCCACGTCATGCGATTCCTCTCGGACAACGAGATCCAGGTGCGCGACTTTCGCACCGTGATGCCGACTCTCGAAGACGTTTTTCTGAAGCTCACGGGCCATGGGATACGGGACTGAGGTGCGCCGTGCTGCGTAGCTTGCTCAAGCTGACCTGGGTGGAGATCAAGATCTTCGTGCGCGAGCCGATGGGGGTGCTGGGCACGGTCGGGATCCCCGTGCTGATCTTCCTGGCGCTGGGCAAGACCCTTGGCGGGGCGCCGGAAGACGCATCCGAACTACCCACCTTCCTGGGCCCGCAACTGCCGGTCTTCGCGGCGGTCTTCATCGCCGTGGGCTCGGTGCTCTCGCTGGTCGCCATCATCTCGATCTACCGCGAAGGGGGGATCTTGAAGCGTCTACGGGCCACGCCGCTGCGGCCACAGATCATCCTTTCGGCCCACGTTCTCGTGAAGCTCCTCTTCACCACGGTGACGATCGCTCTCCTGCTGCTGGCCGGGAGGCGTTTCTTCCCGGTCGCGCCGGAGGCGAGCCTCTTCTCGCTCGGCCTGGCGCTGCTGTTCACCACGGTCAGCATCCTCGCCATCGGTTTCGTCATCGCCAGCGTCGTGCCGACGGCGCGCTTCGCCCAGCCCATCGGCAGCGCCATCCTCTATCCGATGCTGGCGCTCTCCGGGGTCCTGGTCTCGGCGGAGGGCTTGCCCGCCGGCTGGCGCGTGGTGGCCAACCTGTTGCCGCTGACCCATGCCGTGTCGCTGCTGCAGGGAATCTGGACCGGCGCCGGCTGGGGCGACCATCTGATCGAGGTGGCGGCCCTGATCCTAAACTTCGTGATCTGCATCGCGCTGTCGGCAAAGATCTTTCGCTGGGAGTAGGGAGAGGACCGAATGAAGACCAGAACATTGGGCCCTGGTGCCGCCGACGTCGGCGTCGTCGGCTACGGCGCGTGGCCGTTGTCCGATAGCTCGCCACGGCCGGCAGAGGCCGAGGCGATACGGGTCCTGCATGCGGCCCTCGACGGCGGGGTGACCTTGATCGACACGGCGGACGCCTACTGCTTCCACGAGGGTGAGGTGGGCCACAACGAGCGCTTGGTCGCCAAGGCCCTGGCCAGCTGGGTCGGCCCGCGAGAGCACGTGATCGTGGCGACCAAGGGTGGCTTCGTCCGGCCCGACGGCCAGTGGGTAGAGAATGCGCGGCCGGAGCATCTGCGCCGGGCCTGTGATCGCTCGCTCGCCGCCTTGGGGGTCGAGCGCATCGACCTCTACCAGCTCCACGGCCCCGACCCGCAGGTGCCATTCGACGAGAGCGTCGGTATGCTGGCCGACTTGCAGCGCGCGGGCAAGATCCATTGGCTGGGGCTCTCCAACGTCTCGGTGGAGCAGATCCGCGCGGCCCGCGCCCAGGTCGAGGTCGTGAGCGTGCAGAACCGGCTCAACCCCTTCTTTCCTGAGGCGGTGAGGGACGGCGTGGTCGGTTACTGCGATGCCGAGGGACTGGGCTTTCTGGCCTTCAGTCCCCTCGGTGGTGGACGGTTGAACCTGAAGCTACCCGAGGTGCCGGTGCTCGCCCCGATCGCGCGCCGCCACGGAGTCTCGCCGCATGCGGTGGTGCTGGCCTGGGTGCTGGCCCAGGGGCCCAGCGTGATCGTCATACCCGCCGCCCGCAAGCTGGCTCACGTCGCGGACAGCCAGGCGAGCGCAGGAGTGCTGCTCGATGATGAAGAGCTGGCGACGATCGACCAGGCCGAGTTCTCCATCGCCTAGCTCGCCACCTCCAAGGCACG
>JAPUJD010000133.1 GCA_027296385.1 Acidobacteriota bacterium
TCCCGGCCAACAACTCCCCCACTCCAGAGTCGAGCGCGCGCACGCCGGCCAGGTAGCTCGAGAGGAGGCACTCGCGGTCCCGGGTCGAGACTTCGTCAGGGTGGTGATTGGCCCACAGCAGGTAGCCCGTGGCGCATCTGCCCTCCGGAGCGCAGGCTCCCTTCAGGCAGGTGGCCGGCAACTCCGCAGACTCCTCCGGCGGCGCCCAGTACGGCCGACGGTTGCCTCCTTGCTCGGTATCCGAGTGCGCATCGTAGAAGTGCACGAAGAGAAACGGTGGCTGCCCAGTAGCGGTCAGGCGATCGAGGGTCGCCAAGGCTCGGCGCCGCACCCTGAGGGCGAAGCTCGAGCCGAGATCGATCTCCTGATAGCTGTCGAACCCACGTCCGAAGCCGAAGCCCTTGCTCAGCCAATCGCTACTGACCACGGCAGCGGTAGCGTAGCCCGCCCGGCCGAGCATCTCCGCCAGCGTCGGCTGGCCCAGCCCCAGGCGATCCTCCCGGGAGCTCACTCCGTGTACGTCCGGCGCCGATCCGGTGAGCATCGTCATGTGCGCGGGCAGGGTGAAAGCGACCTCGGTCAGAGCCGAAGAGAAGCGTACCGAGGCGGCCGCCAACCGTGCCAGGTGCGGCGTGGTCTGCGCCGACAACGCGTCCGCTCTCAGCGTATCGAGGGAAATCAAGATGACCGGCGGCCTGGGCGTTGCCACTTGCGCATCGGGCCGGCAGCCGGCAAAGAGCGCAGCTGGCAACAGCAACAACGCGATCGCAGATCGGCCACCCAACCTACTTACGCTCGGGGGTGCCGGCTTCACGATGAAGGCTCGACCGAGCCGCCGCCAACCGAGCCACCGGGACCCGGTAGGGCGAGCAGGAGACGTAGTCGAGGTCACAGCTGTCGAAGAACCGGATGGAGCTCGGATCGCCGCCGTGCTCACCGCAGATCCCGATCTTGAGGTCGGGCTTGGTTTCGCGGCCGCGTTCGCACGCCAAAGCGACGAGCTGCCCCACCCCCTCGACATCGAGCTGTTCGAACGGATCCGCCGGCAGGATGCCCTGATCCACGAACTGGGGCAGGAAGCTGGCCACGTCGTCACGCGAGTAGCCATAGGTCATCTGAGTGAGATCATTCGTCCCGAAGGAGAAGAAATCGGCGTGGCGGGCGATTCGGTCGGCAACGAGCGCCGCCCGCGGCACATCGATCATGGTGCCAATAGGAATCTCGAACGAGCACTTCATCTCCGCCAGAACCCGTCCCACGACAGCGGCCGTTCTCTCCCGCAGCCGCGCCATCTCCTCTTCGGTCCCGACCAGCGGCACCATGATCTCCGGCCGCGGATCGAAACCGCGCGCGACCAGGGCGCAGGTCGCCCGGGCGATCGCCTCGACCTGCATGTCGTAGATGTCCGGGTGCGTCAGTCCGAGACGGCATCCACGGTGTCCGAGCATGGGATTGAACTCGGCCATGCTCTCTACCGCATCGAGGATGGCCTGGGGCGCGAGCCCCATCCTCTCGGCCAGGCTGTTGACGCTCTTCTCGCCCCGCGGAAGGAACTCGTGCAGCGGTGGATCGAGCAATCGGATCGTCACCGGCAGACCGTCCATCGCTTCGAGAATGCCCTCGAAGTCCGACTGCTGGACCGGCAGGAGATGGGCCAGAGCCTCGGCACGCTGAGCCGCCTCCGGCGTCAGGATCACTTGCCGCACCCAGGGCAGGCGGTCCTCCTCGAAGAACATGTGCTCGGTGCGGCAAAGGCCGATGCCCTCCGCGCCGAGGGCGCGCGCCACGCGCGCGTCCTCTGGCGTGTCAGCGTTCGCCCTCACCCCGAGGCGTCGCGCCTCGTCCGCCCAGCCGAGCAACCTGCGCGCCGCCGCGACGAGTCCCGAATCGTCGCTGGCGCCATCGAGCAATGAGCGCAGCACCTGCGAGGGCTGGGCGGACAGCTCGCCGGCGATGACCTCGCCGGTGGTGCCGTCGATCGAGAGCTCGTCCCCTTCTCGCAAAACCCGGCCGTCGACTCTCATCTCGCCCTTCTCGCTGCTCACCATCAGCGCCCCAGCTCCGACGATGCACGGTTTGCCCATGCCACGGGCCACCACCGCCGCGTGCGAGGTCATGCCGCCGCGTGACGTGAGAATACCGACCGACGCGTGCATGCCCACGATGTCCTCGGGCGAGGTCTCGTCGCGCACCAGCAGCACTGGCCCCGCGAGCGCCATTTCGGCCGCCCGCTCGGCAGTGAGCGCGATGCGGCCCGAGGCCGCGCCCGGCCCTGCCGCCAGGCCAGTGGCCAGCAGACGTCCGGCCTCGATCGCTTGTCGCTTCTCAGCGACGTCGAACTCCGGCGCCAGTAGCTGCACCAGCTGCGCACCAGTGACCCGGGTGAGCGCCGTCGCTCGATCGATCCGCCCCTCCTCGACCATGTCGACGGCGATCTGCGTCGCCGCTGTGCCGGTTCGCTTGCCGTCACGAGTCTGCAGCATGTAGAGCTTGCCGGCCTCGATGGTGAACTCGACGTCCTGCATATCGCGGCGCTCGTCCTCCAACAGCGCGCAGACCCGCTCGAGCTCCGCATAGGCCACCGGAAACTCGACGCCTAGCCCCGCCGCCCCGTCGACGGGAGCAATCGACAGGGGAGTACGGATGCCGGCCACGACGTCCTCGCCTTGGGCGTTGACGAGATATTCACCGTAGATGCGGGGCTCGCCGGTCGACGGATCGCGGGTAAAGGCGACACCGGTAGCGCAGTCCTCTCCTCGATTGCCGAACACCATCATCTGGACGTTGACCGCGGTGCCGAGGTCGTCCGGGATGCCGTGCAGCCGGCGGTACTCCCGGGCGCGCCGAACGTTCCAGCTGTCGAAGACGGCGGACACCGCTCCCCAGAGCTGATCGATCGGCTTCTCGGGAAGGGGCTCGCCAGCGGACGCGATGAGCTCGAGATAGCGCTCGGTCAACTCGGCCAGGGCATCGGCCGAGAGCTCGGCATCGCTCTTGGCGCCGGCCCTTTCGCGAGCCCCGGCCAGCACGCGCTCGAACTCTTCGTGCGGCACGCCCAGAACGACGTCGCCGTACATCGTGACCAGGCGCCGGAAGCAGTCGCGAATGTAGCGCGCGTCCACTCCGGCGACGATCTGGGCCTCGACGATCTCCTGGTTGAGACCCAGGTTGAGCACCGTGTCCATCATCCCCGGCATGGAGAACTTGGACCCGGACCGCACAGACAGAAGCAACGGCTCAGCGGGGTCGCCGAACCGTCGTCCCCCAAGCTTCTCCAACGCCTCGAGCTGCGCGCCGAACTCGGCCGCCAACGCCTCCGGGTAGATGCCCTCGTGAGCTTGGTAGTAGTTGCAGACCTCGGTCGTGATGGTGAAACCGGGCGGCACGGGAATCCCCAGTTCGCTCATCTGTGCCAGGCCGGCGCCCTTGCCTCCGAGCAGGTCTTTGCTCTCTCCGGCACCTTCGGCGCTTCCGCCACCAAACAGGTAGACGTGCTTCTTGCCCATCCACTTACCCCTTTCGAAGCTCCGCCCGATCGACGACCATCGAGGTCAGCCGGGCGGTGCGTGACAGCGTTCGCTGAATCGACTGCAACAACGCGATCCGGTTCTGTCTCAAATCTCGATCCTCGTCCATCACCAGCACTTCGACGAAGAAGCGCTCCAATACGTCCGCGAAATGGGAGATGCTGGTCAGACACTCGTCGTAGGCGCCCTTCGCCTCCGCCGCTTCGACTTCAGCTCGAAGATCACGGCTCGACTCGTAGAGCTCGCGCTCTGCGTCGTCCTTGAGCAGCTCCACGCGGAAGCTATGTTCCTCCGTGTCCTTGAGGATGTTGGCGATGCGCTTGGCAGCCAGCACGACGGAAAGGAAGCCGCGGTCGTTGCGCATGCCGTGCAGGGCCTGCACCCGGGCTCGCAGGTCGGGCAGGTTGCCGAAACCGACCGCCAGCCCGGCCTCGATCTCGTCGTAGGCGAAGCCCTCGAGCCCCAGGATGTGCCGCACCCGGTCCTCGAGAAAGGGGCGCAGATCGTTGAGCACCTCGTCGCCGGTACGCTCGAACCGATCACCGTAGAGCAGCACGGCGCGGGCGGCGACCAGGTCGAGGTCGATCGGCAGCTCGGCCTCGAGCACGATCTTCACCAGCCCCTGCGCCGCGCGGCGAAGCCCGAACGGATCACGGCTGCCGGTCGGCCGTAGCCCAAGGCCGAAAATCCCGACGAGGGTGTCGATGCGATCGGCGATACCGCAGACCATGCCGACCCGCCCACGGGGTATGGAACCGGAGGAGGTGACCGGCAGATACTGATCGTAGATCGCTTGCCAGACCTCCTCGTGCGCACCGTCCGCCTGGGCGTAGATCCCGCCGACGATGCCCTGCAAAGAGGTGAACTCCTTGACCATCTCCGTCGTCAGATCGGCTTTGAGCAGACCCGTAGCCAGCTCTGCCGACTTGCGATCCTTGCCCCACTGCAGCTCCTCGCAGAGGATCTGAACCAACTGGCGAATGCGCTGGGCCTTGTCGGCGTAGCTGCCGAGCTTGACGTGGAAAGTCAACTTGGCCAGGCGCTCGGCGTGCTCGGACAGGGAGAGCTTGCGGTCCTCCTGGTAGAAGAACCGGGCATCCGTCAAGCGAGCGGCGACCACCCATTCGTTACCCGCCTGCACCAGGCCGGCGGGATCGTCGAGACGGTCCATCACTGTCAGAAAAGCCGGCGCGAGACCGCCCTTGTGTTCGACGCTGAAGGCACTCTGATGATCGCGCAAGGTGGTCACCAGAACTTCCCGCGGCAGGGCCAGGAACTCCTCATCGAAGCGCCCTCCCACGACGCCGGGAATTTCGCAGATCGCGGTCAGCTTGTCGAGCAACTCCGGATCCTCGACCACTTCGCCGCCGAGGCCCCTGGCGAGCTCCCTCATGCCGGCGGCAATGCGTTCGCGCCGGACCTCGAAGTCGATCTCCACTGACCGGCGCTCGAGCTTGCGGCGGTAGTCGAGAGCACCCTTGACCTCGAACGGCTCCGGCGACAGCACGGGATGTCCGCAGGTCGACCGGCCGCTCTCGATGCCAAAGAGCTCGAAGGCCACGACCTCGCCTTCGAAAAGCGCCACGATGCCGTGGATAGGACGGATCCAGGGGCCCTGACCGGACCCCCACCGCATCGTCTTCGGCCAGCTGAGGCCGGCGATGACTCTTGGCAGAAGCTCACTCAGGATCTCGGTCGTGGGTCGACCGCGCTTCTCCACTTCGACCGCCACGTACTCCCCCTTGTCGAGGGAGACTCGCTGCAGTGCTTCGGCGGCGACGCCGCAACGCTTGGCGAAACCGAGAGCCGCCCGTGTCGGCTGACCGTCTTCGTCGAAGGCGGCGCTTGCCGGTGGGCCAACCTGCTGCACTCGCTGGTCGGCTTCCCGCCTCGGCGAGCCCTTCAGTACCAGGCAGAGGCGTCGCGGACCGAAGAAGCCATCGATCGAGCGCGGGGCGAGCCCGAGGGATGCGAGCCCGTCGAAGACCCCGGCCTCCAGCTCGGCCAGCGCCGGACGCAGCATGCGGGCCGGAATCTCTTCGCTGCGAACTTCCAGCAAGAGCTCACCCTTGGCCATCTGCGTTCCCTTCACGATTCGCACCGAGCAGTGGATAGCCCTGCTTCTCACGGCTCGCGACGTAGGCTTCGGCGCAGGCCACCGCCAGATCGCGGACGCGTTTGATCAACGCCACACGCTCGGTGGCCGACACCGCACCCCGCGCGTCGAGCACATTGAAGGCGTGCGAGCAGCGCAGAGCGCACTCGTAGGCCGGGAGCACGACACCGGCCTCCAGGCAGCGCTGCGCCTCACGCTCCCAGCCGGCGAATTGTTCTTCCAGAAAGCTCACGTCGGCGATCTCGAAGTAGTACTTCGAAGACTCCACCTCGTCCTGATGCCTAACCTGGCCGTAGCTCAGCCCACCGCCCCACTCGACATCGTAGACGTTGCGCGACAGGCCGAGAAACATCGTGATGCGCTCCAGCCCGTAGGTGATCTCGACGCTGATCGGGTCGAGCTCGAGACCGCCGGCCTGCTGGAAGTAGGTGAACTGGGTAATCTCCATACCGTCAAGCATGACCTGCCAGCCGACGCCCCAGGCGCCGAGCGTCGGAGCCTCCCAGTCGTCCTCTTCGAAGCGCAAGTCGTGAGCTCCGAGGTCGATGCCCATAGCCCTCAGGCTATCCACATATTGGGCCTGAATGTCGTGCGGCGAAGGTTTGAGGACGGCCTGGAACTGGAAGTGCCTGCCGAGTCGGAAAGGATTGTCTCCGTAGCGTGCATCGGCCGGGCGCCGCGACGGCTGGACGTAGGCCACGCGCCACGGCTCGGGCCCCAGCACCCGAAGGAAGGTGTCCGGGTGCATGGTTCCAGCTCCCACTTCGAGGTCGTAGGGCTGTTGAAGGACACATCCGCGCTCGGCCCAGAAGCTGGACAAGAGCAGGATCAGGCCCTGGAAGGACTGCATAGGGTCTCCTGCATCACGCGATAGCTCTTCAATTCATGTTGAAGAAAGGACCGCCGGATCCGTCCGATCAGGGCTTCGACCTCTTGGACCACTTCCGGCAACGGCGGACTCGCAGCGACCCTCTTCAAAGGCTCGCGACCGATTTGCATCAGAAACGCCACCGCGGCGGCCGAGATCGCTCGACCAGAACCGCAAGTCGCGCAGACGAGCGAATCCTCGGCGGCGGCGAGGACGGCACCACCCGACAGGTCTCGGCCGCACTCGGGGCACTCGACCGGCGGCGGGAAGATACCCGCCAGACGGAGTACCCAGGCCTCGAAGTACCGCATCGCCAGGCTGCGGTCGACGCCTTCGACCAAAGCGGCGATCGTCGAGTCGAGCAGCCGGAACAGATGATCGCTCGGGTCGTTCTCCTGAGCGAACTCGAGGACGTGACCGGCGAGACAGCCGCCGAGCAGAATGCCCTCGAGGTCCGATTGCAGCCGGTGCGCAGGGCGGATGAGCTCCACCCCAGAAATACGTGCGAGATCGCGACCCTCCTTCTGGTACCACGTGACCTTGGCCTTCGCCAGCGGCTGGAGCGCGCCGGCAAAACGACTGTATTTGCGCCGAGCACCACGCGCAACACCCCGTACCTTGCCGTGGGTCGGCGACAACATGGTGACGATGCGATCGTTCTCGTGCAGATCGTAGACGTCGAGCAGGATGACCTCGGCACTGGTCAGCATGGTTCGCTTCGCCGGAGCGGCTAGGGCAGCAGGCGCACCAGGGTAGCGGCGATGCCGAAGTAGATCAGGATGCCGCTGATGTCGTTGGAGGTCGTCACCAGCGGCCCTGCAGCGACCGCCGGGTCGATTCCCAGGCGCTCGAAGAGCACCGGAATGAGCACTCCCGTCAGCGAGGCCAGCAGAATGGTGAGGCACATCGAGATCCCGACGACGATGCCGTGGAACGGGCTGGCGTTCCAGAACGAGGCCGTAACCCCGACGACCGCCGCGCACGACAGTCCCAGGATGACTCCGACCTTGAGCTGTTGCCAGAGAAACTTCCTCACCTGGCCCCGCACCAGCGAGACACGGCCCGTCGCCAGGCCTCGCACCACGATGGTCGACGTCTGGCTGCCGATATTGCCTCCCATGCCCATGATTGCGGGCACGAAGGCGTAGAGCGCGAGATAGAAACCCCGGCCGAGCGAAGTCTCGAAGCTACTCAGCAGGAGGGCCGCCCCCATGAGACCTACGAGGTTGACCAGGAGCCACGGCAGCCTGATGCCTGCGACCCTGAACGAGCGATCCTGGTAGAGCAGCTCGTCCTCCGAGGTGCCGACCATCTTGAAGAAGTCCTCGTTCGCCTCTTCTTGAACGATGTCGAGGATATCGTCCACCGTCACGATGCCGACCAGCCGGTTGTCGTCGTCAACGACCGGAACCGCCAGCAGGTTGTAGCGTGTCGCGAGCTCGGCCACCTCCTCCTGGTCGGTTTCGACGTGTACCTTGATCACGGAGCGCGTCATCACCTCGGAGAGCGGCCGCTCGGGATCCGTGAGCAGGAGCTGGCGCAGGGAAGTGACTCCGGTCAAGTGGCCCCCATCGTCCACCATAAAGAGGTAGAAGATGTTCTCGAGGTCGCGCGACTCCTGGAGCGCGGCGATCGCTTCGCCGATCGTCTTGTCCTCCGCCAGCGCATAAAATTGCGGATCCATCATGCGCCCGGCCGAATCCTCGCCGTAGGTCAGGTGGGTCTCGACGGCGTCGCGCGAGGCTATGTTGACCAGCTCGAGGACCTCTCCCCGGCGCTCCTCGGGCAGAGCCTCGACCAGGAAGACCTGGTCGTCGACCGCTTGCAGGGATAACAAGCTGGCGATACGGTTGGCCGACAGCGACTCAAAAAGCGCCAGGCGAAGCGAAGGCTCCACCTCGATCAGGACCTCGCCGGCGGCCTCTGGAAAGTCGTCCAGGAGGATGTCGAACACGCCGGCTTGATGGGCCGGCGTCAGTGTAGGCAAAACATCTGCGACGTCCTCGGGGCGCGTCTTGCGCAAGACGTTGGAGATGTGGCTACGCGCACCCCGGCGAACGAGGCGACGCAGGGTGTCGGCCACCAGCGCGGTACGCCGGTTGACTGCCAGCACCTCTCTCGGTTGCGCTCTGACCATCGTCGTTCACCTGGGAGTCACTCGAACCGGGCCGGCGGTTTTCCTGCGCCAAACGGACCACCCACGCCATCCACCAAACGGGCGCTCATTGTAGCCCGATCCCGGGCGGATCTTCAGCTGCCCAGGAGATCGCCTTCCAGCTCGCGCTCCAAGCGGGCGAGAAGCTGGCGATTCTCGCGCCAGCGAGGCTCGAGCC
Source organism: Acidobacteriota bacterium (assembly GCA_027296385.1). Taxonomy (GTDB): domain Bacteria; phylum Acidobacteriota; class Thermoanaerobaculia; order Multivoradales; family JAHEKO01; genus CALZKB01. Next base: position 8,845 of record JAPUJD010000133.1, read on the forward strand.
GGACGTGGAGCTCGAGGTGCATCCGGCGCCCGAGAAACTCTTGTAGCTCGAGTCGGGCGCGGGTCCCGATCTCGCGAATCCGCTCACCACCACGCCCGATGACGATCTTCTTCTGGCCCGGCGTCTCGACCAGAATCGAGGCGAAGAGCACGATCCGGCCGTCGGGGTCATCCTCCCAACGGTCGATGACAACGGTGGAGGTGAAGGGAATCTCGTCCCGGGTCTGGCGCAGAATCTGTTCGCGGATGCGTTCGGCAACGTGGTAGCGCTCCGGCTGTGTCGTCAGCGCCTCAGGATCGTGCACAGGCAGCCCGTGCGGTAGCCGCTCCCACAGCAGATCGAGGAGATCGTCGGCGCCGTCGCCGGTTCGAGCGCTGATCGGCACGATCTCCTCGAACAAGTCCGCCGCGCCGTAGCGTTGCATCAAGGGAAGTAACGCTAGCTTGCTGACCCGGTCGATCTTGTTGAGAGCCAGTAGACGCGGCGCCTCCGCTCGTCGGACGAGGTCGAGCATGTAGGCGTCCCCACGGCCGAAGCTGGAAGCGGCATCGACCAGGAGACAGACGATGTCGGCCTGATTCATCGCCTCCACCGCATGGCGAACCATCTGGCGATTGAGATGATGCAGGGGCCGATGGACCCCAGGCGTGTCGTAGAAGACCATCTGCCCGCGCGCCTCGGTCAACAGCCCGATCAGCCGATGGCGGGTAGTCTGGGGCTTGTCCGACACGATCGCCAGCTTCTGCCCCAGCCAACGGTTCATCAGGGTGGACTTGCCCGCGTTGGGACGCCCCATGAGCGCGACGGTTCCGGTGCGCGGCTCAGGCGCTGCGTCAGTCATCGCGCACCCAGCGTTGGCGAAGCTCGAGCTCGAGGGTCTCCATCTCGCCGTCATCGGTCTCGTGATCATGGCCCAGGCAGTGCAAGATTCCGTGCAGGAGCAGCTCCTTGACCTCCCGTCTCAGGCCGTGGCCGGCCTCCTTGGCTTGCCGCCGCGCCACCGGCAGCGAGATCAGGACGTCGCCGAGATGAAGCCCCTCAGGCGTCGGCGCACCAGGAAAGGAGAGCACGTCGGTCGGCGCTTCGTTCCCCCGCAACCGGGCATTGAGCTGCCGCACCTCGTCGTCGCCGGCAAGACGAACCCCGAAGCTGTCCGCAGCCGGCGCCAGATCCGCGACTACGCCTCGCAGCCAGCTCTCGATCTCGACCAGGAGGACGCCGTCGACGTCGGCGTCCTCCTGGAGCACGATCTCGCAACGGGCCGTCACTCCGACCCGGCGTTCGGCCCCTGCGCCGAGCTCTCGTGACTGTGGTAGGCCCGCACGATCTTGGCCACCAGCGGATGGCGCACGACGTCGCGCTCGGTGAAATTGACGAACTTGATGCCCTCGACACCGTGCAGGATATCTACCACTTCGATGAGGCCCGAGGCCTTGCCGCTCGGCAGGTCGATCTGAGTCACGTCGCCGTTGACCACGGCCTTGGAGTTGAAGCCGACCCGCGTGAGGAACATCTTCATCTGCTCAGAAGTCGTGTTCTGGGCCTCGTCCAGGATGATGAAGGCGTCGTTCAACGTCCGCCCACGCATGAAGGCCAGCGGCGCGACCTCGATCGTCCCGCGCTCGAGCATGCGGCGAACCTGTTCGAAGCCGATGATGTCGTAGAGCGCGTCGTATAGCGGACGTAGGTAGGGGTTGATCTTGTCCTCCAGATCCCCGGGCAGGAAGCCGAGCTTCTCTCCCGCCTCGACTGCGGGGCGGGCGAGGACCACCCGCCGCACCAGATCCTCCTGCAATGCCATCGCCGCCATGGCCACAGCGAGATAGGTCTTGCCCGTGCCGGCCGGCCCGACCGAGATGACCAGGTCATGTTCTGCCATCGCCTGCAGGTAGAGCCGCTGACTCAGGCTTCTGGGACGCACCCTCTCGCGCACGCGCTCGAGAGTTCCGCCAGGCAGGAAGAACTCCTCGAGCGAGGTCTCCGGCGCCTCTTGGAGCACGCGGACAGCCGTATCGACGTCGTCGGCCTGCAGCTCGTAGCCACGATCGAGCAGCGCCGACAGCTGTCTCAGGAGTCTCCCCACCAGCTCCTGACGCTCAGGCTCGCCTCCAATGTGGACCTTGTTGCCGCGAGCGCTCAGCGACACGTCGAAGGCGCGCTCGATGTGACGCAAGTTCTCGTCGCGAGTCCCAAAGAGGGCCGCGATGCCCTCGTCGGCCAAGGTCACCTGAGTCATGGACTCACCGGTTTCATGGATCGTCATCGAACGATATCAGTCACTTGGCGCTGTAATCGTAGAAGCCGCGGCCGCTCTTGCGCCCGAGCCTGCCGGCCAGGACCATCTGTTTGAGCAACGGCGGCGGTGCAAAGCGCTTCTCACGGTACTCCTCGAACATGATGTTGGCGATGTAGTAGGTCGTGTCGAGGCCGACGAAATCGAGCAAAGTCAGCGGGCCCATAGGGTGCCCGCAGCCCAGCTGCATTGCCTTGTCGATGTCCTCGAGGCTGCCTACGCCCTCCTCATAGGCCCTGATGGCGTCGAGAAGATAGGGCACCAGCAGGCGATTCACGATGAAGCCCGAGTTGTCGCGGCAGGCGACCGGCTCCTTGCCGGAGTCGCGCACGTATTGGTGAACGTCGGCCAGAACCTGTTCGTCGGTCGCCAGCGTGCGAACGACCTCGACCAGCTTCATCACCGGCACGGGATTGAAGTAGTGCAGTCCTACAAAGCGCTCCGGGCGTTGGGTCGCCATGGCGATCTGGGTAATGGTGAGCGACGAGGTGTTGCTGGCGAAGATGGCGCTCTCCTGCGCAATCTCGTCGAGTGCCGTGAACATCCGGCACTTCTCCTCCAGATTCTCGACGATGGCCTCGACCACCAAATCGCAGTCGGCCAGGTCGGAGAGCTCGGTGGTGCCTTGAATCCGGGCCAGAGTAACCTCCCGATCGGCGGCCTCCATCTTGCCCTTGTCGACCGCGCGATCGAGGGATTTCGAAATCCGCGCCAGCCCCTTGTCCAAAAACTCCTGCGAGACCTCCCGTACCACGGTCTCGCAGCCCGAGCGCGCCGCGACCTCGGCGATTCCGGAACCCATCAGGCCGCAGCCCAGTACCCCCACTTTCTTGATAGCCATTCGAGACTAAACCTCCTCTTGATTCGCTCGTTCCTCGATCTCGCGCTCGCCCTCGTGGCCGCGGTGCAGAATCAGCTCCACCGCGCCAGCGACCGCGAAAGGCAGCCTCTCCGCCCACTCGACGACCTTGACACCGGGGCCGTGGAGCGCTTCTTCGAGGCCGAGAGCGGAAACCTCTTCGGATTCGAGTCGATATAGATCTACGTGCAGAAGCGATTCGCTCCTCCCCTGATACGAACGCATCAGAGTGAAGGTGGGTGATTGTATCTCAGCCGGATCGATGCCGAGGGCATCCGCCACACCCCGCACTAGCACCGTCTTGCCGGCCCCCAGATCCCCCGACAGCAAGAGAACGCCGTCGGGCCGTAGCCGGGCGGCGACCTCGTAGCCCACCGCCATGGTCTCGTCCTCCGAGCAGGTTCGCCAGCGGCTCAAGTCTGCTCCACCCGCTGCAACGCTCGCGGCAGCTGCGGCAGCAGATCGGCCGCCGCGAGCGCCGTCTCGCCGGTCATCTCCACCGCCAGGTCTCCGGCCAGCCCATGGACATAGGCGGCCAGTGCCGCCGCCCGAGCGGCGGCGAGTCCCTGCGCCCAGAACGCCGCGACCAGTCCGGTGAGCACATCACCGGTGCCGCCTGTCGCCATGCCGGGGTTTCCTGTGGTGTTGATCCAGATCCCTCCATCGGGCTCCGCCACCAGTGTCGCCTGGCCCTTGAGCAAAACGGTCGCTCCGGTGGCTCGCACCGCTTCACGCACGTACCCGAGCCGGTCTTCGACGACAGCGTGCGTCTCTACCCCCAGAAGCCGAGCCAGCTCGCCGGGGTGCGGGGTGATCACCGTGGCGCTCGTCCGCGCTCGGATCAACGACGATCGTCCGGCAAGAGCAGTGATCGCGCTGGCGTCTATGACCAGCGGCAACGCAGCCCCGGACACCACCTCGAAGACGAAATCCGCCGCGTCATCTCCCAGGCCAGGGCCGAGCGCCAAGACGTCGCGGCTCGCCGCCGCCTCGATCAGCTCTCCGGCTGCCACCGCGGCGAACGCGCCGGACGGGCCAGCCGGCAACGCCAGAGTCATCGACTCAAGCGAAGCGGCGTCCACCGTCCCTACCAGCGACGCCGGCACCGCGCTGGTCACGAGCCCTGCTCCTCCACGTACCGCGCCTCGCGCGGCGAGAACTGCCGCACCGCTCATCCCACGAGAGCCGGCGGCGATCAGCACGTGCCCGTAGGCCCCCTTGTTGGCCGACGGCGCCCGCCGCGGCAGCCATTCGCCGGCCAGCTCTTCCGTCACCAGACGCAAATCACCCGCTACACCGGCAACGATCGCGGCCGGGACACCGAGACCAGCCACCACGAGCCCCCCGACGGCGCTCATGGCCGGCGGCAAGACATGGGCGGGCTTCGGCGTCTCGAAGGTCACGGTAAGGTCGGCCTCGACATGGGGACCGACCAGTCGGCTCGAGTCGCCGGCCAGACCGCTGGGCAGGTCGACCGCCAGCGTGGGAACACCCAACGCGTTGAGCCACTCGACAGCCGCCGCATAGACGCCCTCCAACGGCCGGTCCAGGCCGACGCCAAAGAGAGCGTCTACCGCGAGATCCCAGTTTCTGCTGCCGTCCGGTAGGGCCGTCGCCGTGACCACGCGCTCGATCGCCACGCCCTGACGCCGGCACACCGACTCTTGCAACGCCGCATCGCCGGCCAGCTCACGGCCTCCGACGAGCAGGACGTCCACCGCGAAACCGCGCAGTTCGAGGTGACGGGCCACGGCCAGCCCGTCACCACCGTTGTTGCCCGGCCCGCAGAGGATGACGACCCGCTCGGCCTCGGCATAGGCTTCGCACAGAGCGTCGACCACGCCGAGGGCGGCGTTCTCCATCAGCACGAGCCCGGGGATGCCGTATTCCTCGGTGGCCACACGATCGATCTCGCGGCTGGCCGCCACGTCGAGGATCCTCATGGCGCCTCGCTCAACCCCCAGCGATCGAACAAGGCCCTTGTCCGCGGACAAGCCTCAGGGTAGAGCGCCAGATAGGAACCGAGCCGCGGGAGATCGGCCGGCGTATCGACGTCATATCCGAGCTCGAGCAGCGCCGACTCGAGGCCGAGCTCGCGGCAGTGTGCGAGAGTGTCGGCCAGCACCCGCTCGGTACTCCACGCAATGCCCGGGGATGCCGTATTCCTCGGTGGCCACACGATCGATCTCGCGGCTGCCCGCCACGTCGAGGATCCTCATGG
>JAPUJD010000134.1 GCA_027296385.1 Acidobacteriota bacterium
AGATGCCCTCATTGAAGATGAGATCGAACTCGGCCTTTCTGAACGGTGGCGCCATCTTGTTCTTGACGATCTTCGCCACGCAGCGGTTGCCGCTGATCTCACCATCACTCTTGATGGAGCCAATGCGGCGTATGTCGACGCGCACCGACGCATAGAACTTCAAGGCCCGTCCTCCGGTAGTGGTCTCCGGGCTGCCGAACATCACGCCGATCTTCTCGCGAATCTGGTTGATGAAGATCACGAGGCACTCGGATTTGGAGATCGCGCCGGTGAGCTTGCGCAGCGCCTGGCTCATCAGCCGGGCGTGGAGCCCGACGAAGCTGTCCCCCATCTCGCCCTCGATCTCGGCGCGCGGGACGAGCGCGGCCACGGAGTCGATGACGACGACGTCGATCGAGTTGCTGCGCACCAGCATCTCGGCGATCTCCAGGGCCTGTTCGCCGAAATCCGGCTGCGAGATCAGGAGGTTGTCGATGTCGACGCCGATCTTGCCCGCGTACTCGGGGTCGATGGCGTGCTCGGCGTCGATGAAGGCGGCGACGCCGCCGAGGCGCTGCGCCTGCGCCACGACCGAGAGCGCCAGGGTGGTCTTGCCGGACGACTCCGGGCCGTAGACCTCGACCACTCGTCCGCGGGGGAAGCCACCGATACCGATCGCGGCGTCGACGGCGAGCGAACCGGTCGGGATCGCCGGGATCTTGAGACCCTCCTTTTGCCCCAGGCGCATGATCGCGCCCTTGCCGAACTGGCGCTCGATCTGGGATAGAGCGCTGTCGATCGATTTCAGCTTTTCCTTTTGCGCATTCCTCATGCGGTGACTCCTTTAGGCGGCGCCAGGGCGCCGGATGGGGCGCTATACTACGAGTTCTAGCGAGGAACATCGTAGCTGTCGCTCTTCGCGAGCGTCAAATCCAGCGCCAGTTGCTCGAAGTTGCGCCTCACACCCTTCAAGACGCATTACGACAGCCTAATCTCCCATGGCGACTGAATCGTCGGGTGTGGCGCCGGTGCTGGCGCCGAAACTGGCCGCGATCGCCGGTCTCGTCGTGTGTCGAGACGAGCCTCTCGCCAAGCACTGCACTTTCCAGATCGGTGGGGCCGTGGAGTGGTATCTGGAGGTCGAGGGCACCGCGGCTCTGGCCGCTGTGCTGGCTCTGGTGGTGGAGCACGAGACGCCGTTTCAGATTCTGGGCCTGGGGTCGAACATTCTCTTTCCGGACGCAGGGCTGCCCGGCATCGTGGCGCGGCTGAGCGGGGATTTCCGGCGACTGGAGATCGCCGGAACGACGGTCACGGCTGGTGCTGCGCTCTCGCTCGCCCAGGTCGCCAGGCGCACGGCCCAGGCGGGCCTCGTCGGTCTCGAGGCTCTGTCCGGCTTTCCTTCGACGGTGGGGGGGGCGGTCTACATGAACGCTGGCTGCTACGGCACCGAGATTCGCGACGTTCTCGCTTCGGCAGCGCTGCTCGACCCAGACGGCACCGGCCGGCGGGTGACGGCGGAGGAGCTCGAGCCGGGCTACCGCGAGACCAACCTCCAGGGTACTTCGACGATCGTCACCGAGGCAGTGTTCGAGCTCGCCGTGGGCGAGGCGGCAGCAGCCGTCGCGCGCATCGACGAGCTCAATCGTCGCCGCTGGCAGAGTCTGCCCTCGGGAGTGGCCAACGCCGGCTCGATCTTCAAGAACCCGCCGGGCGACTACGCCGGTCGCCTGGTCGACGAGTGCGCCCTCAAGGGTCGCGCCAGTGGGGGTGCCCGCATCAGCCCCAGGCACGGCAACGTCATCGTCAACGAGGGTGGTGCCAAGGCCCTCGACGTGCTTGCTCTCATGCTCGAGATGCGGCGATCTGTGCGGGAGCGCTTCGGCATCGAGCTGGTGCCCGAGGTCATCCTCGCCGGCCGGCTGGCCGAGATCTGGCGCGCCGACGCTGCCTGACCAGGTGGCCCATGCGCATCTTCGAAGTGCCGATCTCCTACTACGGCCGCACCTACGCCGAGGGCAAGAAGATCGGCTGGCGCGACGGAGTGGCGGCGATCTGGTCGATCCTCCGCTATAATCTGCTGCCTTGAAGGTGCTTCTCTTATCGATTGGATGGAGGTGGTCGTGGGTCGAACAGGTCGTTTTTTCTTGGTCATAGCCGTTGTTTGCTCTGTTTCCCTGGTGGCGTGCGCCAGCAAGACGCCGCTCGAGCGAGTGGCTCGATCGCGTTCCGAGTACAAGGCCACTCTCAACAGCTACTTCATCACGGAGACGCCGATCGTCGAGGAAGCCACCGAGCTCGAGGGCGAGACCGATCCGGCAGCCGAGGAGGCGGCCGGCGATGCTGAGTTGATGCCGGCGCCCGAGATGCGTCAGGACGCGATGCTCGATGTCATAGTGCAGCACGACACCAACGAGCCGCTGGCCGGTTTGACCCTCGACATCACAATGGTCGACGATGACGAGAACGAGGTGACCCACTGGTTGCACTGGATCGACACGACCGGTCTGCTCAAAGCCAACCAGCGTCCTTACTCGATCGTCCTCGAGGGCGTCGACTACCAGGAGGGCTACGGCTTCTACGCCGAGGTGCGTCACCCGGTGGCCGAGACCGAGAGCGGCCAGTATCGCGAGTTCGAAGGCCTGTAGAGCCTTCTCTCGGGGGAGCGAAGGAGCCAGCTAGACGCCCCAGAAAGCGCCGCCGTACTTGCTGACATGACCGTGACTCAAGACACTCAGTCGAGTCCCCGCGGCGTCGACGTCTCCGCCCCGGTCGCGCGGCTCGAGGCCCAGATCTCGCTAGTCCTGCGAGGTAAGCCCGAGGCCATCCGGCTGGCGGTGGTCAGCCTCCTCGCCGGTGGGCACGTGCTGATCGAGGACGTGCCCGGAGTGGGCAAGACGACCCTGGCCCAAGCGCTGGCCCGTTCCCTCGGCCTGGCCTTTCAGCGCATCCAGTTTACCAGCGACCTGCTGCCCTCCGACATACTGGGGGTCTCGATCTACCGCCAGGATCGGCAGAAGTTCGAGTACGTACCGGGGCCGATCTTCGCCAACGTCATCGTGGCGGACGAGATCAACCGGGCGAGTCCGAAGACCCAGTCGGCCCTGCTCGAGGCGATGAGCGAAGGGCAGGTCACGATCGATGGCAAGTGCTACGCGTTGCCCAAGCCCTTCTTCGTGCTCGCTACCCAGAATCCGATGGAGTACGTCGGTACCTTCCCGCTGCCCGAGTCGCAGCTCGATCGGTTCGCCATGTCGCTCGAGATCGGCTATCCGCCGCGCGACGAGGAACGGGAGCTGCTGCTCTCGGGAGGCGTCGAGCGGGCGCTGGCCGAGCTGGCTCCGGTCATCGCGCGATCGGAGCTCGAGAGCCTCCAGCAGGGGACGGCCGAGGTACAGGTAGCGGAGAAACTGGTCGACTACATGCTGGAGCTGGCCCAGAGTTCACGCGCCCACGGCGAGTTTGCTCTCGGAGTGTCGACCCGCGGGGTACAGCACTGGTACCGCGCCGTGCAGGCGCTGGCCCTCACCGAAGGCCGGACCTTCGCCCTGCCCGACGACATTCAGCGATTGGCGGTTCCGGTGCTGTCGCACCGTGTCGTGCTCGAGAGCGGTGATGGTGCCCTCACCGCCGCGCGGGCGGCCATCGGCCGTCTCGTAGCTTCCGTTCCGGTGCCGGTTTAGGCGTTCGGCGTGGCGCGCAAGACGATCGTCGAAGGCATCCGCGTCACGAAGGTCGGACTGCTCTACATCCTGCTGGCCTTGATCGTCGGCGTCGCCGCCGCCAACACCGGCAACAACGCGCTCTACATCGTCGAGGCCTTGCTGCTCTCGGTCCTCGTCGTTTCCGGCCTGACTTCGCGACGCAATGTCGCCAGGCTCGACGTCGAGTTGGTGCTGCCGGCCGAGGTTCACGCCAACGAGCCCTTCGTTGCCCGGTTGCGGCTTGGCAACCGGGATCGCTGGATGGCGCGGCGGCTGGTCGTGGTCGAGGGCGTGGCCGAGGGCGAGGCGCTGCTGGTGCCCTTCCTCGGCCGGCGCAGCGAGCAGTGGGGCGAGGTGCAGGCTCTCGTCGGCCGGCGCGGGCGCTACCGGGTGCCCTTCGTCCACCTTTCGTCGGTGTTCCCTTTCGGTTTCTTCCGCAAGGGTCTGCGGGTGCGCCAGGACGCCGAGATGCTGATCTTCCCCGAGCTCTTCCCGGCAGGCACAACCCTTCCCGGCCAGGCTTCGCGGACCGGAGACCGGCCTTCGAAGCGGCGGGGATGGGGGCACGAGCTGTTGAGCCTCCGGCGTTTTCAGGCCGGAGACGATCGGCGAGGAATCCACTGGAAGCAGACGGCGCGAACCGGGGCGCTGGTCTACATGGAGCGTGAAGCCGAGCGTGGGCGCAAGTTGGCCATCATTCTCGACAACGCGGTCGGCGAGCTCGGTAGCGAGGGGGAGCGCCAGCGTTTCGAGAGCCTGGTGAGCGAGGCGGCCACAGCGGCGCACGAGGCTCTGCGGCAGGGGTTCGACGTCGAGCTCAGGACCCGTCAAACGAGGGTACCGCTGGCCGGCGGCGCCGGACAACGGCGCCGTATCATGCGCGAGCGGGCGCGGGTCGGTCCCTGCGCTCGGAGCCGCGAGCCGCTCGGCGTGATGGACCCGAGGTTGCCGCAGCTGCGGTTGGCGATGAACGCGCCCAGGGAGCGCGGTCACCGTGGGAGCGAGGTGGCATGACCTTCGGGCGCCCCAAACGGTTGCTGCTCGGCATGCTCGCCCTGCTCGCGCCTCTGCCGCTGCCCTTCAATCAGGTCATCGGCTGGCCTTCGCTGGTGACTTTCTGGGTCGCCGTCGGCCTGTTCATGCGCCGTGCCTGGCAGGACTCCGGCGGCTGGCTCCCCAACTGGATGATGAATCTGCTGGCACTAGGCTACCTGCCGGTGCTGTTTTTCGACGTCACCGCGCTGTCACGTGGCCGCATTCTGCAGCCCGTCGTTCATCTCCTGCTCTTCGCGCTCGCGGTCAAGCTCTTCGCTCTGCGACGAGAGCGAGACAAGTGGCAGACGCTGTTGGTCGTCTTCTTCGTCTTTCTTGCCGCTACGGGCACCAGCGTGCATCCCGCGGTGGTGCTCTACATCGTGGCTTTTCTGACCCTGGCGCTCCTGCTGCTGAGCCGGTTTACCAGCTTCGAGATGCTCTCTCGACACGCTCGTCGGGCGCCGGAGATGGAGAGCGTGCCACTGGCGGGTTTCGTCACCGGGAGTGTGATTTTCGCCATCCTTGCGGCCATCCCGCTCTTCGTCTTCCTGCCCCGCCTGCGCTCACCCTACGTGCTAGGGCCGGGCGGCGGCTACGGCTCGCTGACCCAGGTTTCGAGCTTCCAGGACGTCATGCGATTGGACGGCATCGGCCGGGTTCGGGGCAGCCGGGCGGTGGCCCTGCGCCTGACCTACGAGACACCGCCGGCGTCGAGCCACGAAGCACGGATCAAGGTCATGACCTACGATCGATTCGAAAACGAGCAATGGAGTCGACGCGTACGCCGACCGCGCCGCAACGAGAAACGGTTGATCTCGCGGCAGCCCGACGGTTTCTACCCTCTAGGCCGGGAGCCCGTCTATTCCTGGATGGAGGTGTGGATGCAGCCGTTTCGCGGGGTCGGCCTGGCGATTCCGGTCGACGCGGTCGAGCTCGACGTGATCCCTACAGCGCTCGAGAAGTTGGTCTCCGGCGCCACCGGCAGCCCGGTGCTGCTCGACGACAGCGGTGTGGTGGAGCTGTCTTTCGGACGCCCGACGATGGTGCGTTATCGCGTCGGCCTGGCCGAGGCGCCGCGTACGGCCGTGACCTCGCCGCTCCTGGCCCTCGCGCCGGAGCTGGAGCTCGATCCGGGAGGCGTGACGCCGCGGATCGCGGCGCTCGCGGCAGAGGTGATGGGGGAGGGGACGATGCTCGAAAGGGGACGAAGGTTGGAGACCCATCTGGCCGAGACCTTCGAGTACACGACCGACTTGATCGGTGCCCCGGAGGGCGAGAGCATCGAGACTTTCCTCTTCGAGAACCGGCGCGGCCACTGTGAGCTCTTCGCTTCCTCCATGGTGCTGATGCTGCGTTCTCAGGGTGTGCCGGCACGTCTGGCGACGGGTTTCTTGGGCGCCGAGTACAACCCGATCGAGGGCTACTACATCGTGCGTCAGAGCAACGCGCACGCCTGGGTCGAAGCCCATGACGAAGCCCGCGGCTGGCGGGTGTTCGACCCGACCCCGCCGGCAGGCCGGCCGATGGCGTCGGAGGCTGGCCTGGCGCAGCTCGTCTCGCAGCTCTACGACTTCCTGCTCTTCCGCTGGGATCGCTACATCCTGACCTACGGGCTGGCGGATCAGGTCGGCTTCGTTGCCTCTCTGCGCGAGCTCTGGCTGACCATCACCGGTTGGTTCGGCGGCGATGGGGAAGCGGCCGCCGAGCTGGTATCGCGGCCGGCTCCGCTGGCAGACCCTGCAACGGTGCCCGAGGAGGAGCTACCGGCACAGATGACTCCGGCCGCCTGGTGGCCGCTCGGTCTCGGGCTGCTGCTGGTCACTGGCGGCTTCTTCTGGTACCAGCATCAACGCTTCGACGCAACCGTCGCCTATCTCAGGTTGCGCGAGCGCCTACGCCCCGAGCTCGGTCCGCGGCTGGAGTCGGTCCCGCCGTTGGCCATGGTCCAGCGCTACGTCGATCGCTACCCACACTGTGCCCGCCCGGCACGCGAGCTCGTCGAGCTCTATCTCGGCGAGAGCTTCGCAGGTCGCCGGCTATCGGCCGAGCAGGTGCGGCGTGCCCGCGAGCTGCTCCGGCTGGCGCTGCGAAGGGATCGGGTGTTGCTTTCCCGCGGCGGCAGCATGCTACGCAGTAGCAGCCCTTCGGAAGGGTAGCTCGGCGGCAGAAGGAGCCGACGACGCGGCCTCCGGGGGAGGTCGATGGCCGATCGTCCGATATCCGGTGACGTTCCAAGATTGGTGACAGGATAAGCCGGCCGATGACCGAGAAGCTCTATCTCAGCGCCCAACAACTGCTCGAGGATTCCTTCCGCCTGGGCGCCAAGGTGCTCCGGAGCGGGTTCCGGCCGAGCTTTATCGTCGCGATCTGGCGAGGCGGCGCACCGATCGGTACCGTCGTCCAAGAGCTCCTCGACTACTTCGGCGTCAAGACGGACCACATCGCGATCCGCACCTCCTCCTATAGCGGCATCGACGGACGAGCGCCGGAAGTGCGCATCCACGGCACCAGCTACCTGGTCAAGAAGATCGAGCACGGCGACCGTCTCCTGATCGTCGACGACGTGTTCGACACCGGCCACACCATCCAGGCTCTGATCCGGCACCTCGAGGAGAAGGTGCGACGCAACCTGCCGGGGGAGATCCGGGTGGCGGTGCCCTACTTCAAGCCGTCACGCAATCAGACCGAGCTCGTACCCGACTACTACCTGCACGAGACCGAGCGTTGGATCAAGTTTCCGTACTCGCTGGAAGGTCTCAGTCGCGAGGAGATCCAGCAGCACCGACAACAATGACAATCCCATGCCTTTTGTCTGGACCGCCAGCGCTCAAGAGATCATTCAGAAAGTCAATCGTTGTAAAGCTAAGTTGGAGACGCCACACTAGCGCAGCGCCGAGACGAGATGACGCGCCCCACCCATCAAGAACGCGTGATCCGATGCGAGCAGGAACAGTGAGGCGCCCTTCTCCATCCAGTGCCTGGCTTCTTCGACATCGGGAACAAACATGCCGATGGTCTTTCCGGCGTTTCGGCCAGCCGCGCAGACCCTGTCAACCGCGGCGACGACAGCAGGGTCGGAAGGATCCGTTTTTCCGAGTGCCACCGTCAGGTCGATCCGGCCGATGAAGAGGCAGTCCAGTCTCTCGACGGCAGCGATATCTTCTATTGCATCCAGCGCTTCAAGGTCTTCGATCTGGGCGATGATCGTCGTCTCGTCGGCGCTCTCGCCCAAGTGATCGGCGATCGCTTTCCCGCCAAACCGTGCCGCACGCGTTGAGCCTGCGTAGCCACGGCCGCCCGCGCCGTACAGACTCATGAGACAGATAGCCTCCGCCTCTTCGGCGGTCTTGACATGGGGAACGACGACACCTGTTGCTCCGCAGTCCAGGGCGCTCTGTATGTGGGGAGAATCGGCCGACGGTACCCGAACAAGTGATGGCATGCCGACGGCACGGCAGGTCGAGATGGAGGCGTCGAGCTCGAGCCGCCCGAAGGGTGCGTGTTCGGCGTCGAGGCACA
>JAPUJD010000135.1 GCA_027296385.1 Acidobacteriota bacterium
GCCTGGGTCCTTCTGGTGTTCATGCGCTTCTCCTTCTTCGACGACAAATGCGGTGTTGTCAGGTCTGTTTCCCTCTTGTGGCGCCGTACTCTAGCAGAACAGCGAGCCACGGAGCAAGCTGTAACTATCGGCAATTGCTGGCTTTTTCGGCCGTCGTGCCGATTTGGCGCCGAGTGTCGCCTCTAGGGGACGTAAGGGGACCACGAAGGGCTAAAGTTGTTGCCCTCGCTGGTAAGTCGGCGGGCGTTGGCTCCGTCGTCGTCCATGACGTAGATCTGAGTCGCTCCGAGGCCGGATCCGTACTTGCCGGCGTAAGCAATCTTGAGGCCATCCGGCGAAAAGGTCGGGGTTTCGTAGCTGCCCCGAGAGCCTTGGGTCAACTGGCGGCTCTCGCCGGTGACGACGTCGACCACGACGATGTCGAAGCGCTCGCGGCCGGCGCGCTGGGCGTAGGCGATGCGCTCGCCGTCCGGGCTCCAGGCGGCACCGTCGTTGTAGCGCCCTTGGCGCGAGATGCGCCGGATGTCGGTGCCCTCGGCATCCATGACGTAGATCTGAGGGCTGCCGCCGCGATTCGAGGTGAAGGCGATCTGGCGGCCGGTGGGACTCCAGGCCGGGTTGGTGTCGATCCCGCGGGCGTGGGTGACCTGGCGCAGGCTGCCGCCGCGGCGATCGGTCACGAAGATCTCGATGTTGCCCCCGGGGATGCGGCGCGCGAAGGCGATCTGGCCACCGTCGGGCGAGAAAGATGGCGAGGCGTTGAAGGCACCCCCGGTGACGATGGGGCTCTTGCGGCCGCTGATCAGGTCGACCAGGTAGATCCCGGGGCGGCTCGAAAAGAACGACGTGTAGGCCACCGCTTCGCCCTTCGGGCTCCAGACCGGCGACAGCGAAACCGTCTGGTGGGCCGTGATCGGTCGCTGGTTGCGGCCGTCGGCGTCCATCAAGTAGATCTCTTTGATCTGTTTGGGTGCCTGGCGGTCGGAGTAGAAGGCTAGCGTCGTCGCCGCCACGCCGCGCCGGCCGGTGAAGAGCAACACGATCTCGTCGGCCAGAGTGTGCGCCATGCGCCGGGCGGCCGAGCGCTCCCCGCGATACCGCTTGCCGAGCAGCGAGTCGCCGCTCGCGAGATCGAAGACTCGGCCTTCGAGCGCCACCTTGCCGTCCTCGGCGACGATGTCGATCTGCAGCAAGATCTCGTTGCCGAGTGAGCGGTAGAGCTCGAAATCGCGTCCCTGTTCACCGGTCAAGTCGATGACCGCGAGGGCGCTTGGACCCTGGACGGCGAAGGCCCGGCTGTTGAGCAGATCCTGGCGCAGGGTGCTGTCGATGTCTGCCGCCGCGTCGGCCAGCGACGAGGGCAATGCCGATCGGGTGGCCGGGAAAGCCAGCCGGAACTGGGATCGAAATTCGCTACCGACGGTGATTCTCAGCTCATCGTCGGGCGCCGCGTCAGCCGACTGCGCCGTGCCCTCCTGGGCTCGGGCGTGCCCCAGGTAGGCCAGCAATAGACCCGCCAAGGTCAGCGGAAGGGCTTTCACCAAAAGACGCATCGACGTTTCCTCGAGAGCTTCAGATGAACTCCACCGTCACCCCGAGCGAGCTCTTGGTGTAGGACTGAGGGAGCGGGGGAAAGGGCGCCGCCTGGTGCACCGCTCGCAGAGCTGCCAGGTCGTAGGAGCTGTAGCCCGACGATTGCACGATTCGCAGGTCAGAGACCGAGCCGCTCTGGTGGATCTTGAAGTGGACCAGCACGAGGAGCTCGCCGCCGAGCGCGGGACGCTGCCACTGGGCCGCGAGCATGGCAGTCATCCGGTCGACGAAGTAGCTGTGGCGGAAGTTGGGGTTGTCGAATCCGACCTTGGCGCCCAACGAGGCCGTCCCCGTCGTACTGCCGGTCGGCGATCCTTGGCGTCGGCGCAGCTCGGGGCGGGGTGTCGGCTGGGTGACGGGAGCCGGCTGCGAAGGCGTCGCTAGCGACCTGGGGGGCTCCACCGGGCGCTCGGGTCGTGGCGCTGGCGCGCTCTGGCGCGCTGGCGCCTGGGCCGCCGGCGCGGGATCCCGGATGCCCAGCGCCTGGGCCGAGACCAGAGCCACGCTGACGAAGCGCATCGGCTGGGTCGGCGAAGGGGTGAGCCGGGGCACTGCCAAGAGGGCGACGACAAATCCGCCGTGGAGGAGAATCGACATCCACACGCCGATCCGGTTGGAGCGCGCGGCGGCGCGCCGGCGCTGCACCAGGACCAGGTCGACCGTCACCGCCAACCGCTCTACTCCTCGAGGCGCTCGGTGACCATGCCGATCCGCTCGATGCCACCACGGTGGAGGATGTCGAGGACTTCGATCACCCGGCCGTATGCCAGATCGCGATCACCCTTGAGGAAGACTGTCTCGCCGCTGCGGGCCTCGATTAGGGGCTGCAGGCGCTCGACGAGCTGCGTCGGATGTACGGGCTCCTCCTGGATATAGACGATGCCGTCACGGTTGATCGACAGCACGATCGGATCGTCGACTTCCATCTGCAGCGCCTCGGCTTCGGCCTGCGGCAGTGCGACTTCGATGCCCTGATGCAGCATCGGCGCCGTGATCATGAAGATAATCAGCAGCACCAGCATGACGTCGACCAGCGGGGTGACGTTGATGTCGGCCAGGACCGACTCGTCCTGCTCAGCTCCGAATCCGACGCCGAATGCCATGCTGGGTCTCCTCGGGCCGCTCGGCCTAGGTGAAATTGCGCTCGGCGAGGTTCATGAACTCGAGGGCGAAGTCGTCGAGCTCGGCGCGAAACTGCCGGAGCCGCGAGGCGAAGTAATTGTACGCCAGGAGCGCCGGGATCGCCGCCGCCAGACCGAGAGCGGTGTTGACGAGCGCCTCGGCGATTCCGGGAGCGACCGCCACCAGCGAGGTCGAGCCGGTCACCGCGATGCCCTGGAAGGCGACCATGATTCCCCAAACGGTGCCGAAGAGGCCGATGAAGGGGCCGGCCGCGGCGACGGTGGCGAGAAAGGTCGTGCCCTTGGCAAGCTGCCGCAGCTCGCTGCCCACTGCGCGGTGCAGCGTGCGCTGTAGCGACTCGAGGGAGCGAATCCGGTAGTCCCCGCTCTCCTCCTGGCGGCGGTGCGTCTTGATCTGTAGGTCAATCTCGGCATAGCCGGCCTGGAAGAGGCCTACCAACGGTGAAGCTGCGAGCCGTCGACTGGCCGTGCTCACTTCACTGAACCTCTGCGAGCCGCGAAATACTTCCAGAAAGCGTCCCGAGGCCCGGTCGGCTCTGCGCATCTCGCGCCACTTGCCAAAGGCGATCGCCCACGAGGCGACCGAAAGCAGCACGAGGACTCCGGCCACCGCCCAGGCCATGAGCCCGGCGTGGAGGAAGATCTCGAACAGATTGGGCCTCTTGGGGGCGCCGATCTGAGCGATGAGTAGGGCGGACTCGAAGGACATGTAGGCGTCTCCAGCGCGGCGCTCAAGGTAGCACGGGTCCGCAAGTGTGTCCAAGCAAGCCGCACCGGCGTACCCCCGGGAGGTCTTTGTGCTCCCTGCACCTTGACGCCTGAGAGACCTCTTCATAAGTTAGGCCGGTCAGTCGCCACCGTTTCCCGGAGAGCCCAGACAATGAAGATTGCCGTTTGCATCAAGCAGGTGCCGGACAGCGAGGCCAGGCTGCGAGTTGCCGCCGACAGGCGTTGGATCGACGAGGAGGATCTGAGATTCGTCGTCAACGAGAGCGACGAGTACGCGCTCGAGGAGGCCCTGCAGATCGCCGAGCACACCGATGGCGAGGTCGTCGTCTTCAGTCTCGGCCCCGAGCGCGTGCGCGAAGCCTTGCGCAAGTGCCTGGCTCTCGGCGCGTCGCGCGCCGTGCACCTGGCTGACGAGGCTTTCGCCGGCGGCGACGCGATCGCTACCGGTCGCGCCCTGGCAGCCGCCATCCAGAACGGGGGCTTCGACCTCGTCGTGACCGGCTCGCAGTCGGACGACGTCGGTTTCGGAGCCACCGGGTCGATTCTCGCCGGTCACCTCGATTGGCCGCACGTCTGGCTGGTGATGGGGGTCGAGATCGAAGAGGGAGGTGCGTCGGCCAAGGTGACGCGCGAGATGGAGAGCGGGATGAACGAGGTCATTCGTCTCCGGCTGCCGGCCGTGCTGGAGATCCAAGCCGGCCTGAACAAGCCTCGCTACGCCTCGCTCAAGGGCATCATGCAGGCCAAGCGCAAGGAGATCGCCACGGTGGCGCCGAGCGACCTCGGCCTAGATCCGTCCGTCGTCGGAGCAGCCGGCTCGAGGGTCGAGACGTTGTCGGTGGCCTTCCCCGAGAGCAGCGGCGGCGCGGAGATGATCGAGGGCGACGCGGCAACAGCTGCCGGCGTGCTGGTAGAGAGACTACGAAAGGAAGCGAGGGTACTGTGATGCCCGGCAAGATCTGGATCGTCGTGCAGCATCGGGACGGCAAGCTGCATCGGATGTCGCGCGAGGCGGTTGTCGCCGGCCAGAAGTTGGCCGCGGCAGTGGGCGGAACAGCCCAGGCCGTCGTCCTCGGCCATGGAGTCGAACCGGTCGTCGAGGCATTGACGCATTACGAGCTAGACGCAGTGCTGGTGGCCGAGGCCGAGGCCCTGGTGGACTACACTCCCGGGGCCTACATCGGAGTGCTGGCGGCGGCGGTGGCTGAACGCTCGCCGACTCATCTCGTGTTCGGCCACAGCTATCAGAACGTCGACTACATGGCGCGGCTGGCGCAGGCCGTCGGCGGCTCCCTGGTCTCCGAGGTCGTGGGCTTCGAGCAGGGCGACGAGGGTCTGGTCTGGCGCCGGCCGATCTTCGGTGGCAAGCTGCAGTCGCGCCTACGCGTCAGCGGCCCGGCGCCGGTCGTGGTCTCGGTCCAGTCAGGCGCCTTCTCGGCCGACGAGGCGGTCGCCGGCAGCGCCGAGCGTCAGTCGCTCGATAGCGCTGCCGCAGTGCCTGATCGCGAGATCCTCGGAGTCGAAGAGGTCAGCGGCGAGCACGTCGACCTGACTGCGGCCGAGATCGTAGTGGCCGTGGGCCGGGGTCTCGGCGACCCCCAGAAGATGGGCATCATCGAGGACCTGGCGGCTGCGCTCGGCGCCGAGATCGGGGCCAGCCGGCCGGTGATCGACAGTGGTTGGCTGCCGCGCGATCGGCAGATCGGCTCGAGCGGGCAGACCGTGGCGCCGAAGCTCTACCTCGCAGTCGGCGTGTCCGGTGCGATCCAGCATCTGGTGGGCATGAAGGGCGCGGGCACGATCGTGGCAATCAACAAGGACGCCGGAGCGCCGATCTTCGCCATCGCGGACTACGGCATCGTCGGTGATCTGCACGAGATCGTACCGGCCTTGACCGCGGCGGTGCGCGAGGCGAAGGCCGGGAGCTAGCCCGCGGCTCTGTCGCGGCGGCGGACGATCTCGTAGAGGACGAGGGCCGCCGCGACGGTGACGTTCAGCGATTCGACCGGCGCTCGCATGGGCAGCGTCACCCGCAGGTCGCTGTGCAACAGCGCCGCGGAGCTGAGACCGGAGCCCTCACCGCCAAGGAGAAGCACGAGGGTGCTCTCCGGCAGCGTGGTGGCGTAGAGGTCGCTCCCGTCCCGTGGCACGAGGGCCAACCAGGTGGGGCTCAGCCCCTCGAGCCGCCGCTCCAGCGCGCTGGGCTCGACCTCGCGCGCCACCGGCAGGCGCAACAAACTGCCGGCCGAGCCGCGCAGAGCCCGCGGATGGTTGGGATGGGCCGACCCTGGTGCCAGGGCTAGGCCGGCGACGCCTGCCGCCTCGGCGACGCGGGCGAGAGCGCCGAGGTTACCGGGTTCCTGGAGGCCGTCGGCATAGACGTAGAGTCCTCCTGGAGCGCGCGGCAGCGCCTCGACACCGCGGCGCGGCAGCACGGCGACGGCGACGAGCCCGCGCGGGGTGTCGACGTCGGCAACGGAGTCGAGCACGTCGGCATCGACTAGCTGGAGGAGGCCGCCGAGCGGCTCGAGCAGGACCGCCACGCTGGGGTCGGCGGCGACCTCTGGCGTTGCCAGCACAATCTCGAGGTCGAGTCCCGCCGCCAGGGCCGCCGCGACGGTGTGAGGGCCCTCTAGCAGGG
The DNA here is from genome assembly GCA_027296385.1 of Acidobacteriota bacterium. Taxonomy (GTDB): domain Bacteria; phylum Acidobacteriota; class Thermoanaerobaculia; order Multivoradales; family JAHEKO01; genus CALZKB01. The sequence goes on from JAPUJD010000135.1 coordinate 6,106, forward strand.
CGCGATCGCCTTTACTCCGTCGCAGGCGCCGAATATCCTTGATCAGTCGATTCTGACGGCTGACGATCATCTCGATTCATCATAGCCCGCCCCGACGGAGGGTGCCCTTGAAGGCCAAGTCCTTTCCCCCAGAGGTGCTGCGCGGCGTCGAAGTTGCGGTCGCCTCCTCGCGCTCCGAGAGCTTGCTGGCGGTCCGCGAGGGCTTCGTGCGTTACTTCCATAAGGGGCTCGACCGGCCGGTTCCGGTGGCGGTCGTGCCGCAAGAGGTCGAAGAAGTGCTACGCGGACTGGAGTCGACCGACGACGGCATGGTCGCCCGTTGCCTGGAGCGCACCAGAGAGCTCGAGAGTCGGTTGGGCGATGCGTATCAGTTCTACGTCGGGGTCGAGGAGGGTCTCGAGACGTTGACGGTGGCCGGGGAGCCACGGCACTACGTACGAACCTGGGCGGTAGTCCGCGGACTCGGGACTCATGCCTGTGGCGGCAGCGGCTCACTCGAGGTCCCCAGCCGGATGTTGGAGGAAGGCATCGCCGACCCCGGTGGCCGCCTTCACGCGGCGGGTCTACGGCGCCGAGAAGGCCTGGTCGCGGCCTTGAGCAGCGGTCTCGAATCGCGCCGAGGAGCGGTGGCCGTGGCGGTCTTCAATGCCTTGGCCTCGCTGTTCTTCGACTTCTACTCAGGGCACCCGCGAAGCGCCAATTGATTGACCGCTAGAAGCGTGCTTGGATAAAATCGCTCGGTTGGCCAGCGATTAGGCCAGCAGGCCGAATGGCCTCTTGAATCTCCCAACGGAACTCCCCCGATGAGCGAGCCAGAAGCCTATCTGTTTACCTCGGAGTCAGTCACCGAGGGCCATCCCGACAAGGTCGCCGATCAGATCTCGGACGCCGTCCTCGATGCCGTCCTCGAACAGGATCCGAACGGTCGCGTGGCCTGTGAGACCTTGGTCAATACCGGCGTCGTGTTCATTGCTGGCGAGTTGACGACCACCGCGGACCTGGATTTTTCGTCCATTGCGCGCCGCACCATTGAAGAGATCGGCTACACCGATCCGGCCTACGGCTTCGATTGCGAGAACTGCGCGGTCATCAGTGCGATCGATTCCCAGTCGCCCGACATCGCGCTGGGCGTCGACACCGGCGGCGCCGGCGATCAGGGAATGATGTTCGGCTATGCCAGCCGTGAGACACCCGAGCTGATGCCGCTGCCGATCGTCCTGGCGCACGGCCTGACCCGCAAGCTGGCCCAGGTGCGCAAGCAAGGTGGTCTCGGCTTCCTGCGCCCGGACGGCAAGAGCCAGGTAACGATCGAGTACGACGAAGACCGCCGGCCGCGGCGCGTGCATACCGTCGTCGTCTCGACCCAGCATGATCCCGACGTCGAGCACGACGAGCTCGAGCGCGAGATCATCGACAAGGTCGTGCGCTCGGCCGTGCCGCCCGAGCTGCTCGACGAGCGGACCATCTTCCATGTCAATCCCACCGGGCGCTTCGTGGTCGGCGGGCCGAAGGGCGATTGCGGGCTCACCGGCCGCAAGATCATCGTCGATACCTACGGCGGGGTCGGGAGCCACGGCGGCGGGGCCTTCTCGGGCAAGGACCCGACCAAGGTCGACCGGTCGGCCAGCTACATGGCGCGCTGTGTGGCCAAGAACCTGGCGGCCGCCGGGCTGGCCGAGCGC
>JAPUJD010000136.1 GCA_027296385.1 Acidobacteriota bacterium
GGATCGGCGGCGGTGGCGGCAGGAGGCTGCGCGTCATCAGCAGCAGGGTGAGATCGTCGGTCAGGCTCTCGCCGCCGACGTGCTGATCGAACGCCATGAGGATCCGGTCGTGGACCGTCTGCGGCGATCCGATGCCGCCCAGGAGCGTACGGATTCGGTCGAAACCGAAGGCCTCGGCCCGCTTTCCGATCGCCTCCGGTAGGCCGTCGCTGAAGAGCAGGAGCAGATCGCCGTCCTCGAGTCGGGTAGTGTGGGCTTCGAGCTCGAGCTCGGGGCGCATGCCGAGAGGCAGCTGACCGGTGCCGAGCTCCTCGATCCGGCCGCCGGCCCGGCGCAGCAGGGGGAACGGATGGCCGGCGCAGACGTACTCGAGCCCGCCCGTTTCGGTGTCGAGCAGGCCGTAGAAGAGGGTCATGAAGGCGCGGCGGTCGCCGGTGCGGAAGAGTGCCCGGTTGAGCAATGCGACGACTGCCCTCGGATTGGGATCGAGGTCGATCGCGGTCTTCAACGTGGCGTTGGCGATCGCCATCAAGAGTCCGGCGGCCATGCCGTGACCGCTGGCGTCGCCGATCACCACCGCGATGCGACCGTCGGGGGTCGGCAGCAGGTCGTAGTAGTCGCCACCGATGGTGTTGGCGGTGCGGTAAGAGTGGGCGACGTGGTAGCCGGCGATGGCCGGCACCTGGTCGGGCAGCAGATCGCTTTGCAGCTGCCGCGCTACCTCGAGCTCGTCGCGTATCCGGATGCGGTCGACCAGTTCCATGCTCAGCACCAGCACCAGGCCGGCGATGCTGACGAGGAACAAGATGGGTGAGAAGTCCAGCGAGAAGGAAAAGCGCTCAGTCTCGATCGCCGCGTCGCCGCTGATCACGCCCAAGAGCGCGAGAAACAGGGAGACGGCGAAGATCAGCCGCCGAGTCGGAGGCAGTTTGTAGGAGAGACCGAGGAAGACCACCTTGTCTCGGTAGAGCCAACGTGCGACGTGCCCTTTCGGCTCCTCGTCGTCACGATCGCGAGCGAGGACCTTGTAGGCGTCGGGCACGTCACGGTCGAAGAGACGGCGGAACTGATCGACGTCCGCACCCTCCGTGTAGTCCTTGATAAAGGTTTTGGTCTGCTCTGCGTACCTGCGTGCCTTGCTCATCGTCCGAAGTGTCGATTCATGCGCTTCTAGGGGTTTGCAGGACAACCCTCGTGGGCCGCGAGACCAACTCTACGCCACTGCGACCCGAAGGGCGACAAGGGTTCTTCGGCAAGCCTCTCAGGACTTGGTACGGTGCCGGTGGACCAGGGTTCTCGAGGTGTCACGCCTGTCCCAGCGGCACCGCGCCGCCGTAGGCGACGCCCGTCAGATGGGCGACGTCGCGCTTCCAGGTCGTCAGGTCCTGCAGCCGGAGCTCGTCGAGATGGCGGTGGCCGCAGGCCCGGGCGAGAACCTGCATGAGCTCGACCGAGGCGTGGAAGAAGCGGGCCAGACGTTCGGCTGCCTCATCTACCGGCAGGCGCGCGCGCAGATGCTCTTGTTGAGTGGCGATGCCGACTGGGCAGTTGTTGGTGTGGCAGGCGCGCATGCCGAGGCATCCGATGGCCTGTATCGCCGAGTTGGAGACCGCCACGCCGTCGGCGCCGAGGGCCATCGCCTTGGCGAAGTCCGCCGGCGTGCGCAAGCCGCCGGTGATGATCAGGGTGACATCGCCACTCTTGTGGCGCAGGTCCAGGTGCCGGCGCGCCCGCGCCAGCGCGGGGAGAGTCGGGACCGAAATGTTGTCGCGGAAGAGCAGGGGTGCGGCCCCGGTGCCGCCGCCACGGCCGTCGAGAATGATGTAGTCGACGCCGATGCGTAGGGCGGCGTCGATGTCGTCCTCGATGTGCTGAGCTGAGAGCTTGAAGCCGATCGGGATACCGCCGGTGCGCTCGCGCACCTCGTCGGCGAAGTGGCGGAAGGGGTCCTCGTCATCCCAGTCGGGGAAGCGAGACGGTGAGATGGCGGGAGTCCCGGGCTCGAGGCCGCGGACCTCAGCGATCTTGCCCGAGACCTTTTGGCCGGGTAGGTGACCGCCGGTTCCGGTCTTGGCACCCTGGCCTCCCTTGAAATGGAAAGCCTGGACCCGATCCAGTTTGTCCATCGAGAAGCCGAAGCGCGCTGATGCCAGCTCGTAGAAATAGCGACTGTTGGCCCCCTGCTCCTCGGGCAGCATGCCGCCCTCGCCGGAGCAGATGCCCGTTCCGGCACGCTCGGCGCCGGCGGCGAGGGCGACCTTGGCCTCCTCCGACAGGGCGCCGAAGCTCATGTCGGAGACGAAGAGCGGAATCTCGAGCCGCAACGGCTTGGCGGCCTTCGGTCCGATGACGAGCTCGGTGCCGACCGGCACGTCATCGAGCTGCGGTACACGCGCCAGCTGGGCAGTGACGAACTGCAGGTCGTCCCAGGTCGGCAGCTCGGTGCGCGATACGCCCATCGCGGCCACTGGCCCGTGGTGGCCGACCTTGTCGAGGCCGAAGGACGCTAGATGGCGAATGAAGCTGACGTGGGGCTCGGCGGGCGACCCGTGAGAGTGGTCCTGGTAGTCGCCCTGGTAGGCGGATCGATCGTAGGGCTGGGGATGAGACCGTTCCCACTCGACGATCTCGTCGCTGTCGACCCAGACCGATGTGTCCTCAATCCAGGCGCCGAACTTGTGCAGCCGTTCGTCATGGCTGTAGGAGCTCACGCCCGTGCGGACCTGGTAGTCCCAGTTGTGGACCCCGCAGATCAGGTCGTCGCCCTTGACGTGGCCGTCGGCCATCAGGGCACCTCGATGCTGACAGCGACCGTAGAGCACCGAGACCTGGTCGTCCCAGCGCACGATGACGAGATCGACGTTGGCCACCAGGGCGTGCGCCGGCTGGCGGTCCTCGAGTGTGCTCCAGTCAGCTACCTTGACGCGTTCCATTTCAACCTCCGGTCTCTCGGCATCGGCCGAGCGTTCCTTCGTCAGCCGTATGGGCGAGCCTAACCGATCCGCGAGGCGTTATTCTTCGTCTCCATGAGGACGTCTCCCGCGATTCTCGTCGCGCTTGGCTCGAACGTCGACGCCGCGACCAACATCCGGCGCGCGGCGGAGCTTCTCAGATCACGCCTCGACGTGGTGGCGACATCGCGGGTCTACGAGAGCCCACCGGTAGGTGCTCCGCGCACGCCGGCCTTCCTCAACGCCGTGGTCAGGATCGTCTCGCCGCTCGGCCCACGGACGATCAAGTTCGAGATCCTGCGTGCCATCGAGAGCCTCCTCGGCCGCCGCCGCTGCCCGGATCGCAGCGCGCCGCGGACGATCGACCTCGACCTCGTCCTCTTTGGCCAGCGGGTGGAGACTTCGCCCGACCTCGTGCTGCCCGATCCGGACCTCCTTGCCTGTGCCCACGTGGCGGTACCAGCGGCCGAGGTCGCCCCCGAGATCGAGCACCCCCTGACCGGGAACAGTCTGGCCGAGATCGCCGCCGCCTTGGCCTCGGACCTGATCGCGCACGCTGACATCGTCCTGCTCTAGTGTACACGGCGGATCGACGCGGCGGAAGCATGGTCGGCCTGGCGCCCGTAGCCCGTTGCGATGGCGAAGAGAGCCATCGCCAGCAGAGCCCACGAATGGAAATTGTGAATGCCGACGGACCAGGCGCTCAGGATGGGGGCGCCACTGCCGCCGCCGTCCACCGTCAGGCTGGCCGCGAGCACGGTCGGAATGCAGTAGGGCAGCAGGAAGGGATAGGTGCACACGGTGACGTCGAGCAAGTTGGCGCGGCGCACGGCCGTCAGACCGACCGCGCTACCGGTTCGCTTGGCCAGCGGCCCGACCGCCAGCAGGGCGACCACCGAGTGGGTGGTGATGAGCACGGCGGCGGAGATGGCGGCGAAGATCGTCCACTCGGCAGCTACTGCGCTTCGCGCCCGCGCCTCCATCTTCTCGAGCACGCGGTTGAGCACGCCGCTCGCTTCGAGGCCGCCGACGAGGGCCATCAGCAGCAGGGTGAAGACCGACACGCCCACGCCACGTTCGAGGCCCGAGACCAGGACCCCGGCGGCGCGAAAGTTGCCCGGCTCGACCCGCAGCAAGTCCGCGGGTGAGAGCAGGCCGAGCGACAACGCGACCACCGCCGCGACACCGACACCGGCGAGCAGACCGTGCACGAGATGGCGGCCGTAGAGCAGCAGCACCAGCGCGGCCAGCGGAGCCAGGACTAGCGGCAGCGCCCTGATGCCGGTGGCCGTGGCTGTGGCGGTGACGCTTGGAGCCCCGCCGTCTCCGAGCAAAGCGTAGGCGAAGAGCGCCACCGCCGCCGCCGGCAAGGCGTAGCGTAGCCGACTCTTGACGACGTCGCCGATCGTTGCGCCCTGAGTGCCGGCGGAGGCGATGGTGGTGTCCGAGACCGGCGAGATGTTGTCGCCGAAGGTGGCGCCGCCCAGGATGGCGCCCATCAACACCGCCGGCTCCGCCCCGGCGCCGCCGCCGGCCGGATAGAGCAGTGGAGCACAGAGCACGATGGTGCCGAGACTGGTGCCGGTGGCGGTCGAGATCAGGCAGCAGATGAGAAACGAGACGACGACGAAGCCGGCGCCGCCGAGGCCGGCCTCCCGGGTCAGCCAGATCACCGAGTCGACGAAGCCGCCGGCGCTCAGGATCTGGGCCATCAGCCCGGCGAGCAGCCAGGCGAGAATCATCAGCGCCACGATGGGCTGGCTCATGCCCTGGGTGAGCGCGTCGGCGTAGGCCCGTCGGTCGCGGGCCAGCGCCAGACCCAGGCCGATTGCCGCGATCAGGAGCGGCCAAAAGCCGCGCTCGTCAGGCGCTCCGGACCAGGCGAGCCAGCCGACGCCGAAGAGGAAGAGCACGAAGGGCGCGAGGGCACCGGCGAGTCCCCCCAGGAAACGCAGCTCGGGCGCCTTGGCGTATCCTTGTTCCACGTTGAAGGGCGCACGTTAGCAGATCCCTCGAGGGATACCGCGGCCGGCGCGCCCAGGCAGAGGAGCCCCGTCATGAGCGAGTCCAACGACGAGTTCACGCTCTACGACCTACGTATCGAGGTTGTGGCGACCGAGCGCCCCATGGTCTGCGACCACCGGGAGGGCGACTACTTCGAGCTGCGCGGCGAGAGCCTGTCGCTGCCGCCGGGCCAATCGTTTCCGCTCTATCCACTGGCCGCGCTGCTGCCCCTGCTGCCGGCCAAACAGCGCGAGACGGTGCCCAATGACTGGATGACGACCGACACCGACGTCGCGTGCCCCGATCCGAACTGCGGGGCGCTTTTCCGCATCCGCCGTCTCGGCCGCCGGACCTTCCGCCATGGCGAGGTGACGGCGACGCCGTTGAGGGACGAAGAGAGGTGAATACCCGGCGCTCGACCTGTCCTTCGGTCGAGCTGGCGCCCGGTTACTCGATCTCGCCCCTGATCACCGGCTGCTGGCAACTGGCTGCGGACCACGGTGCGGCCTCGGTCGAGTTCGAGCTCCTGGTCGAACGCTGGCGGCGGGCGTTGGCGGCGGGCTACACGACCTTCGACTGCGCCGACATCTACACTGGCGTCGAGGAGCTTCTGGGGCGCTTCCTGCGCCGGCTCGACGATTCGTCCGCGGTCCGCATCCACACCAAGTACGTGCCTGACCTGGGCAATCTCGCGAGGGTCGATCGCCCGGCTATCGTGCGGGCCATTGACCAGTCCCTCGCTGGCCTGGGCCGCGAGCAGTTGGACCTCGTGCAGTTCCATTGGTGGGACTACGCGGTGCCGGGCTATGTCGAGACGGCGCTCGTTCTCGACGAGCTACGGCAGGCGGGCAAGATTCGCTATCTCGGGCTGACCAATTTCGACCTGGAGCGCCTGCGCGAGATCGTCGCCGCCGGCGTCGAGGTGGTCGCGGTGCAGGTGCAGTACTCGGTGCTCGATCGCCGGCCGGAGAACGGCTTGGCCGAGTGGTGCCGCCAGCACGGCATTGGGCTCCTGTGCTACGGCACGCTGGCCGGAGGCTTCCTGAGCGACGCCTATCGCGGGGTGCCCGAGCCGCCCGAGCGCGCGGCCAACCGTTCGCTGGTGAAGTACGCCCTGATCCTCGACGAGCTCGGCGGTTGGTCGGCACTGCAAGAGATTCTCGACCCTCTGGCCGCAATCGCTGGCAGGCGCGGCGTACCACTCGCCACGGCAGCCATCCGCTGGGTGCTGGAGCGGCCGGGGGTGGCCGCGGCCGTCGTTGGGGTGAGCCGTCGCGAGCGCTCCGACACGTTCGGGCGCTTGTGGTCCCAAGCCTGGAGTGAGCAGGACTGGAGCGAGCTCGATGCCGTGCTGGCGCGCTACCCAGGGCCGACCGGTGCGGTCTACGGCTTGGAGCGTGAGCCCGCGGGGCCTCACCTGGCGATCCTGCGGATGAACCTGAAGGAGGGTTGAGAGCATGCGGATGGGCATTGTGATGATGGCGACGCTCATGTTGGCGCTGGGTTGCGCGCCCGCGCGAGAGAAGGCCTCGAGCTATGCCGTCGGACCGACTGCAGCCGGGCTCGTCGCCGAGTACATCGAGCGCTACTTCGCGCTCTATCCGACCCGGGCCGTCGAGGCCGGGCGGCACGACTTCGACGGCGAGCTCGAAGTCCTGAGTGCTGCCCAGCTGACCGAGTGGATCGCTTTCAACCGGGACACCCTCGAGCGCATCGACGCTCTAGTAGCTACGGGCGAGCCAGGGTTCGATGATCGTCTGGATCTCGAATTGATCGAACGGCAGGCGCGCCTCGCGCTGTTCGATCTCGAGACTCTGGAGCGGCCGCGAACGGATCCGCTGTTCTGGACCCGGTCGATCGGCAACGCGACCGTCTTCCTGCTGGTGCGAGACGACGCTCCGCTCGAGCAGCGCCTCGCCGGTGCCGCGGCCCGCGCTCGGCGACTACCCGAGCTGGCGGGTGAGGCCGAGAAAGCGCTGACCGGCTCTGCCGCCCGGGTGGCCCCGGAGATCGCGCAGATCGCTGCTCGCCAGGTGAGGGCTGCGGCGCAATTCTACGGCGAGGGCTTCGCCCACGCCGCCGATGCGCAGGAGGAGTCGCTGCGCGAGGAGCTGGCAGGCGCCGGCAGCGAGGCCCAGAAGGCCCTGTCCGAGCTTGCCGACTTTCTCGAAGAACTGGCGCAGGTAGCGACCGGCACTGTACGCCTGGGAGGCGATTACGCAGAGCGTTTCCGCCTCGCCACCGGTGAGAGCTCTCCAGTCGAGGAAGTCCTCGCCCGGGCCCAGGCGGCGCTCGACTCCAAGCGCCGGGAGGTCGCGGCATTCGGGCGCGAGGTGTGGGCTGATCTCATGGGGGAGGAGACTCCGCCGGCCGCCCCCGAGGAGCTGCTGCGGCGCTTGTTCGCGCGTATCGGCGACGACCATGCGAGCACGGTGGACGAGTTCGTGGCGGACTACGAGACCCTGCTGCTCGCGGCGGTCGACTTCGTGCGCCGGCACGACGTCGTCACCCTGCCGGAGCCGTTGACGGTACACACCTCACGCTCGCCCTCTTTCTTCGTCGGCCAGAGCGTCGGCGGGGTCTATCCCGGCGGGCCGTATTCGCCGGTCGATGCCAAGACTCTCTTCTTCCTCCCCACGCCACCGGACGGTTCGACGGCCGAACAGCAGGAGAGCTTCTTCCGCGACTTCAATCACCACTTCAACGTCATGATCACGCCGCACGAGATGGTGCCCGGCCACTACCTGCAGCTCAAGCTGGCGGCGCGCCATCCGCACAAGGTGCGGGCCCTCTTCGGCGACGGCGTCTACATCGAGGGCTGGGGCACGTTTTGCGAGCGCCTGATGCTCGATCTCGGGTGGGGGGGGCCGGCAGACCGGCTCGCTCACCTGAAGAAGCAGCTCGAGAACATTGCCCGAACGATCGTCGACATTCGCGTCCACACCGAAGACATGAACCGCCAGCAGGTGCTGGACTTCGTTCAGGGCGAGGCCTTCCAGGAGGCGCAGTTCGCGTCGAACATGTGGACCCGGGCGATCACCAGCGCGCCCCAACTCACGACCTACTACCTGGGCTACAGCCAGGTCAGTGGCCTCTTCGACGACGTCCGCGAGGTCGAGGGCGAGCACTTCGTGCTCAAGCGCTTCATGGACCGCATGATGGAGCTCGGGCCGGTCCCCGTGGCGCGTTATCGTGAGCTGATCCTCAGAGAATAGGCTCGACGCGATAGTCTCTCAAG